>NZ_JASERH010000125.1:0-22241 GCF_030766975.1 Streptomyces sp. KL116D
CTCGCCTTCGACGTGCTCGCTGACCAGCTCGTGCGGCGCCTGGCCGGGAGGCGTGTGTGCCGGGACTGCGGACTGACTCAGATCGACGCTCCTGTCGGCGGCGGATGCCGGGAGTGCGACGGCGCCCTCCAGCAGCGAGTCGACGACCGAGAGGGAGACGATATCTCGACCGCCTGGGCGTCTACGTCGAGCAGACGGAACCGCTGCTGGTCTGGTACGAGGTCCGTTCTCTGCTGAGCCGGGTGGACGCCGTCGGAGCCGTCGCGGACGTGACGGGCCGGACGCTCGCCGCACTCCGGGCCGCCGCGACGGAATGACCTGGACACCAACCGCTTTCGCGCCGGTGCCTTTCTCGGATTCATCTCGCCCTGGATGCACGCACCGGAACCGAGCGGACGCTGATGTCGTCGCCATGACACGACGCCTCTGGACTCCGAATCGCCGAGTGGTCCAGACATGATCCATGCAGCAAACGGGCAGAAAGGGAACTCCAGTGAAGATTGAGCAAGGCCAGGTCGCGGTCATTACTGGCGGCGCGAGCGGTATCGGTTGCGCCATCGCTGAGGCGCTGGGCCCGCGCGGAGTGAAGCCTGTACTGGCCGATATCCGGGACGAGGAACTGAAGGCGGCCGGCAAAACCCTGAGATCCACCGGGAGCGATGTTCTGACGGTGCGCACCGACGTCACCGACGCCGATGCGGTCCAGGCCTTGGCCGACAAGACCGTCGAGCACTTCGGCCGTGTCGACCTGGTCTTCAACAACGCAGGCGTCGTGGTGCCGAACGTGCCCATGTGGAGCAGGAGCCAACCCCACTGGAAGTGGCTGATCGACATTAAGCTCATGGGCGTGGGTGCACGGCGTACGCGCCTTCGCTCCGCTGCTTGTCAAGCAGGAGTCGGGACACATCGTCAATACCGCCTCGTTCGGAGGCCTGATGCCCCTGCCCGGCATGACTCCTACAACGCCACCATGCATGCGGTGGTGGGTGTCTACCGAGACGCTCGATGCAGAACTGAAGGCCGTCTCTCCCTGCGCTCGGCGCCACGGTGCTGTGTCCCGGCCTGGTCGCCACGCCGCTGCACAGCAACTCCGAACAGCTGCGCTCGGCGAGCCTCCTCCACGGGGTGGCCTCCGCCGCACCGCACAAGAAGCGAGCCGCACAGGGCGTTCCACCCCAGGAGATCGCCGAAGGAACGATCGAGGCGATCGGAGGCCGGACGGGTCCACGCGATCCCTCGGCGGTGGCGGAGCGAGATGTCCGCAGGCGAGCGGAGTCCGTGATTAGCGATCAGATGGCCGTCAGCGGTCCCTGACCCGCTGTCCGCGCGGTGACCGGTTCACCTGAGACAGCGCTCCCTGGCAGCGAGCGCATCTGCGCTCGCCGCCAGGGGCGCTGCTGTGCTTGTCCAGGCGCCACCCCGCCCGTTGACCGCGGTCGACGATCAAGGCGAAGTTCCACCGGCTTCTGGCGGTCACCGTCAGGTGTGTTCAGTAGCAGTGTCCAGACATAGTCGAGTTGATCCACCATGTCGATCTCGGAGTCGTACATCCACTGGGTCTGTAGGCCGTCGAGCAGTGCAAAGAGCATGACTGCAGAGCCGGTCGGGGGTCCAAGGCGGAAGGGAGGGAGCCGTCGGCCTGGTGCTGCCGGATCGAGGCTGTCGCCGCAGAACGGAACTTGGCGTAGCGGTCACGGAAGTAGTGTGGGCCACGTGCTTCGGGCTCGGCCGCTTCGGAGGAGAAGCGTGAGTAGAGCTGGACGAGCCCCGGAACTTCGGCATTGTGGCGTGCCAGCGTGGTGAACGCGCGTGGCAGGTCGGCCAGTGTGGGTCGGCCTGAGTCGTGCTCCACGCCGAGCACTTGCTCGTCGACCTCGCCGCGGCGGCGCAGGATCTCGACGAAGAGCTGTTCCTTGCGCCGAAGTAGTGCAGCAACCCGGTCTGGCTGAGTCCTACCGCTTGGGCGATCTCGCGCACGGTCGTGCGGCTGTATCCCACCCGGGCCACGAGGTCGAGAGCGGTGCTGAGGATCTCTTCACGCTTGGCGATGCCCTTCGCGCACGAACCACGTTGTGCCATGGACAGGACTCTACGGCACCGGAAGTTTCCTGGTGAGACCCCTTGCAGGCAAAAACCGAACGGCATACTGTGTGTGGTCGGTGAGATGGCCTTCCTGCAGCGAGGGTCGTCTTTCGCTGTCCCTTCCTGACGAGGGGCTCCCGACACCGAGGGTGGGGGGTGGGCCGCATCGAGGCAGTGCGGCCCACGGCCCGGCCCGCGCACCACCGGCCCACGCACGTCTTCGCACGCCGCGAGCCGCTTCCGTTCCGTCGTTTCCGGCACCGCCGTACCGGCAGAGCGCATCGCTCTACCCTGAGGAGATTTCCGTGACCACGCACGACCCCGCTTCCCTGTCCGTGTCGGAGCAGGCCGCCCTGGGCAGCGGCGCCGACTTCTGGAGTACGAGGGCAGGTCGGTAACGTTCTCCCTGGTGCTCGCCGACGGCCCTCATGGCGTGCGCCGCCAGGTCGGCGCCAGCGATCACCTCGGCATCGCTGGCAGCGAGCCCGCCACCCGCTTCCCGCCTGCTGTCGGTCTCGGTCAGAGCTGGGACGCGGAACTGACCGAACAGGTGGGCGCGGCGCTGGGCGCGGAGAGCCGTGCCCTCGGCGTCGACGTGCTGCTCGGGCCCCGGTATCAACATCAAGCGGACCCGCGGTGCGGCCGCAATTTCGAGTACTTTCCGAGGACCCGCACCTGTCCGGCCGGCTCGCCGCGTCTTGGGTGAACGGAGTGCAGGGCACGGGTGTGGGCACGTCGCTGAAGCACTTCGCTGCCAACAACACCGAGCACGACCGGATGCGCTCCAGCTCCGACATCGCCCCCGCGCCCACTGCGCGAGATTTATCTGCGTGCCTTCCAACACGTGGTGCAGAAGGCGCGGCCGTGGACGGTGATGTGCTCGTACAACCGGGGTCAACGGCATCCACGCCTCAGAGAACCACTGGCTGCTCACGAAGGTGCTGCGGGACGAGTGGGGCTTCGACGGGGCCGCGGTGAGCGACTGGGGGCGCGGTCGTCGATCGCGTCAGGGCAGTGGTGGCGGGCCTCGACCTGGAGATGCCCGGTGGCGGCCAGTGACACCGACCAGCAGTGGTCGTCGACGCGGTCGAGGCGGGCGAGCTGGACGCGGACATCGTCGCGCAGGCGGCCGCCCGCACCATCGCGCTCGCCCGCCGCGAAGGCTGAGGCGGGACAGGGCCGCGCCGCCCACCGCGTTCGACGCCGAGACGCACCACTCTGTGGCTCGACAGGTCGCGGCGCACCGCGTCGTACTGCTGAAGAACGACCTGGTCGGTGAGCGGCCGGTACTGCCGCTCGACGAGGGACGCCCTCGCCGTCATCGGCGAGTTCGCGCAGACCCCGCGCTACCAGGGCGGCGGTAGCTCGCACGTGAATCCCACCCGCGTCGACATCCCCCTCGAGGAGATCCGCGCCCTCGCAGGCGACGGCGTCACGTACGCGCCCGGTTTCACCACGGACGGCAGCGGGGGACGCCGCCGCCCCTGAGGGGCGAGGCTGCCCGCACCGCCGCCGCGGCCGAGACAGCGGTCGTCTTCTTGGGCCTCGCCGCCCACCAGAGTCCGAGGCTTGACCGCGAGAACATCGAAATCCCGTGGAACAGCTGGAGACGCTGGCTGAGGTAGTCCGTGCCCAGCCGCGCACCGCCGTGGTCCTTCGCACGGCGGCGCCCTGCGCTTGGCGCCGGTCGCCGACCTCGCTCTGGCTGTCTTCGACGGCGCACTCCTCGGCCAGGCCGGCGGCGGTGCGATCGCCGACGTGCTGTTCGGCCTTGTCAGCCCGTCCGCGCGGCTGACCGAGACCGTGCCCATGCGGATCCAGGACACTCCCGCCTACCTGGACTTCCCTGGCGAGCACAGCCATGTCGCTTACGGCGAGGGCCTGTTCGTGGGCTACCGCTGGTACGACGCCCGCGAGATCCCTGTCACCTTCCCCTTCGGCCACGGGCTGTCCCTACACCTCGTTCGCCTACGCCGACCTCCAACTCGCCGCAGACGACCAGGGCATTACCGCGCGTGTCACCGTCACTCAACACCGGCGAACGTTCCGGACGCGAAATCGTCCAGTTCTACGTCGCCAAGCCGGACTCGGTGACTCGACCGGTCCAGGAGCCAGGCCCACGCGGTGGTCGACCTCGCGCCTGGGGAGAGTGAGCGAGTGCGTGTGCTGATCGAGCGCGAGGACCTGGCGTACTGGGACATCCGCGGTGAGCGCTGGGTCGTTGAAGGCGGCGACTACGAGGTGCGCGCCGCCGCCTCCAGCCGCGACATCCGTTCGGCGGCCACCGTGGAGGTGACCGGCGACGAGTTCGTCCCTGCCGCTCACACCGAGTTCGACGTTGGGCGAGGTCGCTGGCCGTGCCTGGCGCCGCCGAGGTACTGAGCACGCTGATGCCGATGCCGGAGGGCGTCGCCGACAGCGACGTCCTCGGCGGCATCGACATTGCCAGAGATGATGGCCTCCATTCCGGTCCGCCGACTGCTCAGCTTCACCGGCGGCGCGTTCACTCGATGACCTCGATAAGGTCCTCGCTCGGCTCAACGCAGGCCGCCCCTGACGGTCACGGTCGGCCTGCGCCGCCTCAGGCCGGGCCTCTTCCTGACACCCCACATGCACTCCTGGGCCCCGTTCACGCGCCGCCGGCTTCCGCCAGACCTCTTTGCTCCCTCGATCCCACACATCCAGAATCTCAGGAGTCCCACTATGCGAGCACGTCGCGCCGCTCTCCTCGGCGCCATCACCGTGGCCTCGTCCCTGGCCCTGGTCACACCCACACTTGCCGTCGCCCTCGTCACAACCCGGGCGGCCGAGCAGAGTTGCACCTGCCGTCCGGCGAGTCCACGGTCAGCATCAGCAGCGGCGGAGTGCGGCGCACGGCGATCGTCTACCGACCCGCCGATGCTCGACGGCAGTGCACTGCCTGTCCATCTGACTCTGCACGGCAGTTCGAGCCGCGCCTCGAACAGGTACTGGTCAGCGGCATCGAGAAGTCCGCCGACCGGCACAGCTTCCTGGCGGTCGCTCCCCAGGGATCATGCCGATGGACCGCGGATACCAGTGGAATGTCCCCGGCGTCACCGGTGCTCGGAGGCCCCGACGACGAGCGGTTCTCGACCGACCTGCTCGACGATCTCGCCGCCCGTGGCTGTGCGGAACGACACCAGGTACTCGCCACTGGCTATTCCGGCGGTGGCCGCATGGTCTCCCAGTACGCCTGCGACCATCCCGACCGGGTCAGTGCCGTCGCACCCGTATCGGGACTCCGCGCCGGGACCCCGGCCACCGACGACAGCGGCGCCACCGTCCCGGCCTCAGGGACCTGCACTCCGAAGCAGCCCGTCCCCGTTCTCACCTTCCACGGAACGGCCGACCCGGTGAACCCCCTACGACGGCGGCGGCTCGCCGTACTGGGGCTATGGCACCCCCACCGCCCTCGCTCAGTGGGCCGAGAACGACCACTCGCCGCAAGAGGCCGACCACGACCCGTGTCTCCGAGCACGTCGACAGGGATCTCGTACCCAGGCCTGTCGTGGCGGCTCCGAGGTTGCACTCTTCCGAGTCAGGGGCGACGGCCACACCTGGCCCGGAACGGACGTGGACTTCCGGTGCGCTCGGGCCGGTCACCCACGAGATCAACGCGACAGAACTGGCCTGGCAGTTCTTCCTGAACCACCGCAGCAACCGCGCCGACCTGCCTGCAGCGCAGGGGGCGATTGACCAGCTGAGGCTGCTGTTCCCTTCCCTTCCTCCGGCACGACAACGAGGTCGTCGCGACACATGCACCCCCTGGTCCCGAGCCGATCGCCCCCGCCGAAGTCCCCCGCAGGCAAGACTCGTGTGCCGGGCGAACGCCGCCTCTCACCGGTCTGATGGCCAACAGCGTCGCTCTACGCTGTCTACGGCGCTGTTCCCGCGATCCTCCTCGCGAATCTCGTCGCCGACGTGGACCCTCACAACAAGTCCACCTCTCTCGGCGTCATCAGCGCGGTCGGCGCGTTCGGCGCCATGCTCGCCAACCCCATCGCCGGCGCATCTCGGACCGCACCTATGGCCGCTTCGGCCGACGCGCGCCCTGGATGGCCGGTGGTGCCCTGCTTGGCGGGCTCTCCCTCATAGCGGTCGGCCTCGGCAACAACTTGCTGTGGATCGGCGTCGCCTGGACTTTCGCTGCAGGTCGCCTCAACGGCCTGCAAGCACCTCTGACCGCCGTCATCCCCGACCGCACCCCTGAACACCGGCGCGGTGTCTTCTCCTCCGCCGCCGGCCTGGCGCAGATGCTCCGGTGGGATCGTGGGCACGGCAGTCGCGGCTGCCTTTGCCCACGCGCTCGGCCTCGGCTTCGCCTTCTTCGGTGTCCTCGTCGTCGTCGGCACGGCGGTCTTCCTGCTCCTCAACAAGGAGCCCGCCGCCTCCGCCCCGGAAGGCGAACCGTTCCGCTGGGAAGACCTTCCCTCGCCGGATTCTGGGTCAGTCCCCGCCAACACCCCGACTTCGCCTGGGCGTTCCTCGGTCGCTTCCTGCTGATTCTCGGCTACTACGTCGTCTACTCGTACCAGCTGTACATCCTCGACGACTACCTGGGCCTGACCCGCGATCGCGCCAACGAGCTGTGGTGCCGCTGCTGAGTGTGGCGATGCTGCCCGAATGATCGTGATGATCGTCGTGTCCGGCCCGTGGTCCGACCGCGTCGGACGCCGCAAGCCCTTTGTCATCGCCTCCAGCCTGGGCATGTGCGTCGCCCCCGCCATGCCGTTCGTCTTCCACAGTGAAGCGTCGATGTTCGCGTATTCGATCGTCAGCGGCTGTGCGTTCGGGATGTACATGGCCGTCGACACCGCCTCTGATGACGCAGGTACTGCCCAGGCCCGACGATGCGGCCAAGGACATGGGGTCCTCAACGTCGCCAACGCACTGCCGCAGGCCCTGGCTCCCGCAGTCGCCGCGGCGGTCATCGCGGTCCTCGGCGGCTACAGTGCGCTGTTCGTCGTCGGCGTCGTCCTAGTGGCCTTCGGTGCGCTGAGCATCCTGCCCCATCCGAACGGTGCGCTGAGCACCCGACGCGGGAGCCCGCCGGACAACCGGGGGCTCCCTCGCCGCGAGATGACTACGGAGAGCTCTGCCCTTCCTCTCCGTAGTCCGTTGCACTCGGTGCTGCACGGACACCGTGTGCTGGCGGGCTTCCCCTGTAAGAGCAGGAAGCGAGCTAGCTGGGCGTGATTTTTCGCCAGAACCTCGCCCACCTTGTGAGGAGGTGTCCTCCTCGCCAATCAAGTGGATGGTTCCCTGCGGCTGGGGACTCGATCTCGTGCTCCACCTTGTCTGTGGACATCGAGTAGATGGGCTGTCGGACTCAACGGTGTCGCCATCCGCGACGAGCCACTCCGCCAACTCGCCCTCCTGCATGGTGAGTCCGAGCTTGGGGAGTTTTGACCAGGACGACCACTCCGCTCATGACACCGACTTCCTGATCGCACTCTCCACGTCGGAGATCTTGTACAGGTACTCCTCCTCCAGTGCCCTGGAGAACGGCACGGGGCTGTTCACCGAGGTGACCCGAACCACAGGGGAGTGCAGCTGGCCAAGCAGTTCCTCGCCGATCCGCGCGGGAGACTCTGGGCGCCCACGCCGAACTGGCCGACCGCCTCGTGGACGATGACGGCACGTCCGGTGGACGCCACCGATGCCAGGACGGTCTCCTCGTCCAACGGAGATGGTGCGGAGGTCGATGACTTCCACGCTGATCCCGTCGTCGGCCAGCTTCTCGGCCAGCTCCAGGACCTGGCCCACTGGTCGGCCATAGGTGATCACGGAGACGTCGCTGCCCTGTCTGGCCACATGGGCCTTGCCCGGGGGAATGCGCAGCCCCGGCTCCGGGGCGCCCTTCGTCCAGTAGAGCTGCGTGTGCTCGACGCACACGCAGGGGTCGTCGTCCTCGATGCAGGACAGCAGCAGCCCCTTGGCCTCGGCAGGGAGGAGGGCACCACGACCTTGGAGCCCCGGCACGTGGGCGAGCTTTCAGGCCTCCAACATGTCCGAATGCTGGCCGCCGGTGCCGCCGCCTGCCCCCGATGGCCGTGCGGATGGTCAGCGGAACTCCTGTGAGTCCGCCGGACATGAAGCGGAGCTTGGCCGCGTGGTTCACCAGCTGGTCGAGGCCGAGCGTGATGAAGTTCATCAGCATGATCTCGGCGACCGGACGCATGCCGGCGCTACCGCGGCACCGACGGCGGTGCCGACGATCGCTTGCTCCGAGATCGGAGTCGAACGGACCCGCTCGGTGCCGTACTGGTGGCGAGACCCGAGGTGACCTTGAAGGTCCCTCCGCCCTCCCGGTCGGCGACGTCCTCGCCGAGAAGGAAGACGGAGCTGTCGGTCGCCATGGCTTCGTCGAGGGCCATCGTGCAGCCCTGCTGGAACGAGATCTTCTTGCTGCGTTGGCTGCGGTCGGTCACGCGGGCACCTCTTCGCGGTAGACATCCAGGCGGAGCTCCTCCGGACCGGGGTAGGGGCTCTCCGTGGCGAACTCCACGGCACCCTCCACCTGTGCCGCGATGTCGCCCTCCATGGCGAGCAACTGCTCCTCGGTGGCCAGACCGCGTTCCCTTCAGCAGCGCGCGGAGCGCGGGCACCGGGTCGGCCTCCAGAGCCTTGTCGTACTCCCCGCGGTCCATGTAGGCGCCCGGGTCACCGAAGTAGTGACCCATGAAGCGGTACGTGACCGCTTCGACAAGCGTCGGACCACCCCCGGACCTGGCCCGCTCCACGGCGGCTGTGAACGCGTCGAGTGACTCCTGTGGATCATTGCCGTTAACCGTCACGCCGGGCATCCTGTAACCGGCGGCCCGGTCCGCGATGTGCTCGGCGGTCGTGCCATGGGCGTATGCGGTGGACTCGGCGTACAGGTTGTTCTTGGCAGACGAAGACGATGGGCAGCTTCCACAGCGAGGCGAGGTTGAGCGACTCGTGGAAGGCGCCGATGTTGCTGGCTCCGTCACCGAAGCAGACCACTGTGACGCGGCCGTCCCTTGCGGAGGTCCGACGAGGTGGCAAGGCCCACGCCGATCGGCAGTCCGCTGCCGACGATGCCGGTAGTGACCATTACACCGGTTTCGGGGTGCGTGACGTGCATGGGGCCGCCCTGCCCTTGCAGGCTCCCGTGGCCTTGCCGAAGATCTCCGCGAACAGCAGCTCGAGGGGGCATGCCCTTGGCGATCTGGTCATGCATGCCGCGGTACGTGGTGACCAGGTAGTCCTCGTCGCGGACACCTGCGTGTGACAGGGACGCAGCGAGGATCTCCTGCTCCACGCGGCGAGTAGTAGGCCGCAGCGAGTTCACCGGAGGTGAGCATGCCACGAAGCCGTTCGTCAGCGCGGTGGATCAGGGCGGCAGTGCGGTAGATCTCGACGAGCGGTGAGCCGTTCGGTACTGCGGGCGAAGCGTCTGTCGACTCAGGCAACGGAGGTACTCCTTGCGGTGGTGTCGATCATGTGGTGGGTGGCCACCCAACCGAAGATGAAGGAGGCGGCGACGCTGGCCCCGGCACCTGTGTAGGTGTGGCCCGTGATAGCGGCCGTACAGTTGCCGGTCGCGTACAGGCCGGGGATCGGCGCGCCGTCCTCCCGGAGCACCCGGGCATGCTCGTCCGTGATCAGTCCTCCGGAGGTGCCGACGTCGCCCGGGTAGATCTCGACGCCGTAGAAGGGAGGCTTGGTGAGCGGTGCCACACAGGGGTTCGGCCTGACCGTGGGGTCGCCGTAGTAGCGGTCGTAGGCCCGGTCCCCCTTGTGGAACTCGGGGTCCTTGCCGTGTGCCGCCGCAGCGTTGTACTGCTCCACGGTGGCGCGCAGCCCCCTCGGGGTCGATGCCGCACTGGGCCGCCGAGGCCCTCCACGGTGTTGTCCTTCTTCATGTAGCTCGAGGTGATCCACTTGCGCGGCGTAATGCCGCCGGGCGTCATTCCCCACAGATGGCGCTGCCGGTTGTTCGAATCCATGATGAACCAGCTGGGGACCGCTCCGACCTTCTGGTGGCGCGCGTACATCGCCTGTCCCACCTCCATGTAGGAGGCGGCCTCGTTGACGTACCGGGTACCCGAGGCGTCGACCATCATGGAGTACGGCTTCGAGCGCTCGTAGACGGAGAACAGCGGCGACCGTCTGGAAGGGATCGACGAGGGCGCCCACCAGGCCTCGTCCATGAGGTCCACCGCTCCGCCGTGCCGCACTGGCGACCTCGATGATTTCGCCGGTGTCGCCCTCGTTCGCGGAGGTCCATGCGGTGGGAGGCGGGTTTCGGGCCCCACTGTTCGCGCATGGTCGCGTTGTGTGCGAAGCCACCCGAGTTCAGCAGCACTCCGTTGCGCGCCCGGACCTCTGATGCGGCGGCCGTCCCGCTCGGCCAGCACGCCGACCACACGGCCGTCCTCGACGACGAGGTCGACCGCGGGTGTTCGTCCAGATGGGAACTTCGGCCCGTAGTGCGGCCAGCAGCATCCAGCCCTGCAGGGCCGCCCCGGAACCGCGCAGGTCGCGCCCCGTGACCTTCGCGGAGATCGCACGCGCGACCACCTTGGCGGCCGTGATCACCGATTTCAGGGTGCGGGGCGCCAGGGACATCGGCGCGACTTCACTGGTGTAGAGCGGAATGGGCGGGATGTCGATGCGGGCCCGGAACTTGGCGCGCCAAGGCCCGAGTTGATGGACATCGAACAGCTCGGCCTCGAGCGAGCGGGCTGCGCGCCTTGCCGCCGGGCGGCTCGTCGTAGTAGTCCGAGTAGCCCTCGCAGTGGCGGAGAGGGACGCCGTGCTCCAGCAGGAATTCCGTCATCGGTTCGACGGCGTTCAAGAAGGCCTCGACGCGTGCCTGGGAGGTCGCGGGCCCGGCGTCGCCGACCGATGCGGCGAAGTAGCGCCGGGCGTCGTCAAGGCTGTCGCGGACACCCGCGCCGGGACACCGGGTTGTTCGGCAGCCAGATGATGCCGCCGGACATGGCGGTGGACCCGCCGACCACATCGGTCTTCTCCAGCACAAGAGGCTGCAGCCCGCCCCGTCTCGCCGTCAGCGCGGCGCACAGTGACCCGCCACCACTGCCCACCACGACGAGATCGGAGACCGCGTCCCAGCCTGCCTCGGTATCGGTCGCAAGTTCCGTCATCGACGCACCTCCGCCTTCGTCCGTCCACCTGCCGCTCGGCCTTGACTCTCGTGCCCCGCGCCGGAGGAATGTCGTTGTAGTAGTACTCGTGCAGCACTCTGTACAGATTGCTGATCGCCACCTCTTGCTTCGGGCTGGGCCGGGAGCCAGGAAAGCCCTGGGACTTCATGCCCTGCTGGACGGCGGCGAGGTTCTCGAAGTCCTGCTCAAGGATCCGTCCCCAACTGTCGCTGTCGCGCCAGTCGTTGTAGAACTCCCTCTTGAGCTCCGGGCTCCGCGCCCGGTGCGTAGCGCATGAGCGACCAGACGTCGAAGACGCAGCTGTCAGGGTCGGCGCCGTTCGGGCGGGCTCGATACCACAGGGCCCCGTCCGGGTACGGCAGAACGATGAGGTTGGGGAAGATGTGCCAGTCTGGCCGGCGCGGATGAGGTTCTCCGCGGAAAGCTTGGGCCAGCCAGCGCCTTCCTTCTCCGCCTCCTCGGCGGCGAAAGCCATGAGCGCCCCCATCACCCGCGCACCGTCGGCGCCGTCCGCCTCGTCGAGGTCCGTCATGAGGGCGGTGTGCGGCGGTGACGTCGCGAGGCGTCCAGATCGCCTTGAGCCGCTTCTCCATCAACTCCAGGAAGGTGACCACACCCGGCCGCAGGTCCTTCGGGAACGGCTGCCCCAGCCGCCGGGAGGGCGCTCCCAGGGGCCGGTTGTCCTCCGCCCCCGTGAAAGGTGGAGTGCTTGCCGCGAGGCTGCTGCTGCGGGTCTGGTCGTCGGTGTTCCGCAGCAGCTGGGGTGGGTGGTCTGGACGTGGTAGCCCTCATTGAAGGCTTCGAGCGCGGTCTTCCAGTTGCAGGGCAGTACGACGGTCTTGTACCACGCGGGAAGCGAAACTTCTCGAACTCGAACGGGTCGAACACCTCGGGCACGGGTGCGAGGTAGTCGCGCAGGGGCTCGGCGTCGGGTTCATGGTGATGAAGACGAACCCGCCCCAGGTGTCGACCCGGGGCTCCTTGAGCCGCAGAGCGCGTCGTTGCTGATCCGGTCGCCCCAGTCCTGCGGGTCCACCACCTCGCGGACGCTGCCGTCCAGGTTCCAACGCCAGCCGTGGTAGCGGCAGAAGAAGTGCTGGGCGGTGCCGCAGCCCTCGGTCAGCCTATGCGGCGGTGCTGACAGGCGTTGTAGTAGGCCTTGATCCTCGCCCGTGGCCAGGCGGATCACGATGATGGATTCGTCCGCGACATCGAAGGTTACGAAGTTCCCGGCTTTGGGGATCTCCTCCTCGCGGCAGGCGACCTGCTATACGTCCGGCCAGAGACGCTCCTTCTCCAGTGCGACATAGCGGGGATCGATGTAGTCGTCCTTCGGTACAGGGTCTTCTTTGCACAGGGCAGTCCGGTGGATGCGTGGGTAGTCCGGGCTGTGGTTCCTCTTGCTGCTCCCGGAAGGCAGGGAGGTCGACTGCAGTCATCGTGACGTCCCTTCCGCGGGCTCAGGCCCTCAGGGCTTCGCTCTCCTGAGGGAGGTCGATCTTGTATGCAGGCGAGCGGGAGATCCCGCGCCCTGCATATCCCTGGTGTCCGCGCCGGCGTCCGTCGCACAGCCTCGGGCATCAAGGCCACAAGCAGGGTTGCGTGAGAAACTCAATGAGTTATATCTATATCCGAATCTAGCTCTTTGCAATAGGCTGCCACGGCGGATTAACGAGTTCGGATGCCGCGCCTCTGTTGCTCTGGGCGCGCTTTGTGCGCACGACCTCGTGGGCACCCGAACCCGCATCTACAGGAGGCGACATTGCCGCATCGTCTGTCCGATGAAACCTACTTTCCGAAGCGCACTGGCCGGCTGACACTGGGCCGGAGCTGTGGAGAACAGTGGGGGATTGCTGTTGCGCAACGCCGAGGCTCACCCGACCGGCCAGCGATCCAAGTTCTCAGACGGGGCAGATCTGGACCGCCTGACCAAGCGGACTCAGGCGGAGCGGGCAACACGGGCGGCGCACCGGATGCTGGAGCGTGTCGCCCCCGGTGAGAAGGTGGCAGTGTGGGGCGCCAACTCTGTGCCTTGGGTGGTGGTTCTCAATACGCCCGCGCATTGGCAGGCGTGGTGCTCGTACTTCGCCGAACACCTCACTCGCAGACGCGGAGTGCGGCCTGACCAGACGGCAGGGGCTGGTGCGCGGTTGCTGCTTGCCCTCGGATGGACCATCGCGGGCGGCCGCTGCTGGAGAGTGGCGCAGAAGCTGGCCTCGAGCCTTCCTGCAGCTCTCCGCCCGACCTTTTCGGCTTTCGGCTCCCTGGAGCAGGGGCGGCGCGGTACCGCACGAGCCTGCCCGAGGTCTCCGCAGATGATCCTGCTGGTCCAGTACACCTCCGGCACCACGGCCGTCCTGCGGGCTGCCGTGCTCACACCTGCGTGCGTCAACACTGCGCGTTTCGGCCTCGACCGGCAGCGCACCGGCGCGGAATATGAGGTCATCATGTGCTCACTGCTGCCGCTGCATCACGTCGGTGCCTCGGTGTGCGGGGTCCTGGTCATGAATGCGCGGGCACGCTGGTCACCGCGCCCCGCTTTGATGCCGACACTCTGCTGAGAGTGATGGAGCGGGACCGACGACCATCCCGCTGGTCCCCACCATGGTGACCGACCTGCTGCGCCATCCGGATCTCGGCAGTTTCGACCTGAGCGCACTGCGAGTGGCGATGGGCGGCGGAGCGACCGTCTCGCGCATGGTGGCGAGGACTTCTGAGCGGGCGCTCGGCGTCCAACTGATCATCGGCTATGGCCAGTCCGAGAGCCCTGCTGCCTGCAAGCCACCGACACTATCGATGACAAGCCGGGAGGACAGGCGCAGCGGCTCGGACGCCCCTCTCACCGCGTGAGATGTAACGGCCGCTGCGGGCACTGGGCCTCTGCTCGCGGCGCTGGGAGCCGCGCGAAACTGCTGATCCGTCGAACATGGCCGGCCACGCCACGACATGCCTCAGGAGACCGCGTCCGTCATCGACGGAGGACGGCCTGGTTGAGCACGGGGACATGCAGCATGGACGAGCGCGGGATGATCACTTTTCACGGGCGGACACGTGAAGTGATCGCCTGTGGCGGCGAGAACGCAGAACCCGCGGAGAGGTCGAGGAAGTCCTGGAGCGGCATCCGGACGTCGTGACCGCTGGGTGGTGGTCGGACTGGCGGATCCGCGGGCCTCGGAGAGTCCAGGCCGCCAGCGTCCAGCTGCGCGCCGGTGCGCGGAAGCGGACTGCTGCGACTTGCAGGAGTACGCGCGGCGCGCAGCCTCGCATCGTTCAAGGTTCCCCCGGAGTTGGCAGTTCGTCGTCGAGTTCCCCATGACCGGGTCCGGAAAGGTCCGGGCGTGGCGAGGTGCGTTCGGGGTTTGTCGCGACGGACCACGCCTGACGCGGACGACGATATCGCGTCGAGCCGCGCCCGGGTCGGCGTGCCATGGGCAGGGGAGGGCAGGAGGGCCGACACCGGGGCCGGTGAAGACGCGTGGAGCTACGTCCCTGAGCAGCTCAGGGTCCGCTACGACAAGGAACTCGTTTCCATCCTGAACGCCGTACGCGTGGCGGCACGGCGGTACGGGGACACGGAGGCCGTGGTCGATGGTGCTCTGCGCCTGACCTTCGCCGAGCTCGAGGACGCGATGGTGTCCGTCGTCCGGGCGATGTCGGCGCTTCGGCGTGACGTGAGGGCAGACCGTGTCGCAGTCTGGGCTCCTGAACAGTGCGCGCTGGATACTGGCCGCCCTCGGAGTGCACGGAGCCGGTGCCGCCTCTGGTGCCCGTGAACACACGGCTCACTGCGGCAGCGGTCACGTACTCGAACGCAGCGCGAAGGCGCCTCGTCACCGTCACCGACTTCCCGCACGACTACCCGGGAATGCTCCGCGAGGCACAGCTTGTGCCCGAACTACTTGAGTCGGGGCGGGTGGTCACCGCTCTGGCCCGGCCGGGCCGGGCCGGCTGTCCTGGAGTTCATCGCGTCCGGCGAGGACGCGGACGCCGCGGAGGCTCAGCGTTCCATTGACGCGGTGTCCGCGGACGATCTATCGGACATCATGTTCACCTCAGGGACGACCGGGCGACCAAAGGCGTAATGCTGACGCATGGTCAATCACTGCGTGCACATGGCTGGTTCAGCAAAGTGCTGGACTTCCGCCACGGCGACCGCCACTCGTCATCCCGCCGTTCTTCCACACCTTCGGCTATAAGGGAGGATGGATGGCCTGCATCGTGCATGGGGTCACCGCTCTCCCCGAGGCGGTCTCTCGCCGGACGAGGTCCTGGACACGATCGAGCGAGAGCGCATCAGCGTAATTACGGGGCCGCCGACTCTCTTCCGGGACCTGCTCGACCTCGCCCGCGAGCGACGGGACGCGATCTCTCCTCTCTCCGTGTGGCCCTGGCGGCATCCGCGGCCGTCGACCCCGCGCTGATGCGCCGGATCCGGACGAGCTGCGGGTGGAGATCACCACCAGCTCGTACGGCCTGACCGAAGCCACGTCGCTGACCACCACGACATATCCGACCGTGGACCTGTTCGAGACGCTGTGCTCGACGGTCGGTCGTGCGGCGCTTGACGTCGAGCCCAAAATCGTCGACGAGAAGGGCGGGAAGTCCTGCCCGGCACGCCGGGGCGAACTGCTGTGTCGGGGCTTCAACGTGATGCGGGGCTACTGGCAGTGACTCTGCCGCGACCGCCGCGGCGATCACCGCTGACGGCTGGCTGCACACCGGGATATCGCGACGAAGGACGAGCGGGGCTTCGTCCGTATCACCGACCGGAAGAAGGATGTCGTCCCCGTCGGCGGGTTCAACGTCTATCCCGCGGGAGGTCGAACGCATCCTGGTGAACACTCCGGCCGTGGCGGCCGTCGCTGTGGTGGAGTGGTCGACGCGCGGCTCGGTGAGGTGCCTGCCGCCTTCATTGTGCTCAGGCCCGCCGCGTCGCTGTCCCCTGAGGCCTTGCTGGCGTGGGGCGCGAGGCCGCATCGCCAACTTCAAGACGCCCAGGCACGCGGCGGTCGTGGCGGATCTCCCGCGCAACGCGAGCATGAAGGTTCTGAAGTCCCGACTGCGGGCGCGGGCGGCCGAGTTGTTCGCGCCGAAGGCGTAGCGCCGCCGGGCAGTCCGTGTTCGACCCCTGCTGGCGGTTCCCGAAGCCACCTGGCAGCAGATCTGCGCCCTCCCGACCCTAGCAGCTGATATAGTAAAAGTAGTTAGATGATTGATCGGCTGGAGGGGGGTTGTTGTGGACTTCGGGCTTACTGACGAGCAGGAGATGCTGCGGGCGACAGCGCGCGACTTCGTACGGGACGTCCCGCCCGGCGGAGAAGGCTAAGGAGTGGGACGAACAGGGCATCGTGCCGGCCGGCCTCTTCGAGGGGATGGCCGACATGGGCTGGTTCTCGCCGCCGTTCTCGGAGTGTGGAGGGTGGGGACGGTGGCGGGCCGCTTGAACTCATCGTCATCGCCGAGGAACTGCCGCGGCGAGCTTCGATGTCGCCATGTGCTACATCGGAGTCCTGATCCCCGGGCATCACGGTCTTCCGGTGGGGCAGCGAAGAGCAGAGGGCGCTCATCCGTGAGCGCGTGATGACGGGGCGGCACCGGCTCGCCGTCGGCCTGAGTGAGCCCGACAGCGGATCGGACGCCGCCGCGCTGCGCACGAGTGCCGAGGACAAGGGCGACCACTATGTGGTGCGCGGCCAGAAGGCCTGGTGCACGGGTGGCGGCCTCCCGGGGACCACGATCGCCACCTATGCGCGCACCGGCCCGCGCGAGCCCAAGCACGGCGGCATCAGCCTGTTGCTGCCGACCCCGCCAGTGACGGGTGGCGGTCAAGCGGACGCCGACGCTGGCGCGCCACATCCTCGGTACGAACGAGGTGTTCTTCAATGATGTCGTCGTACCGAAGAAGAACCTCGTCGGGCCGCAGGATGAGGGCTGAAGGTCATGCTCTCCAATATCGAACTGGAGAAGGTGATCACTACCGGCGGCTACCTCGGTGCAGCGCAGGCCACCCTGGACGAGATGCTCGAGTACAGCGCGTACCCGCGAGGCCTTCGGGCGTCCGATCGGCAATTTCCAGTCGCTCGCGCACGCGATGGCGGATCTGCAGACCGAGATTGATTCCGCGCGACTGCTGGCCCATCGAGCCGCCCGCTCTGGCTCAGGGGAAGCCCTGCACTCGTGAGGCTCGATGGCGAAGCTCAAGGGGTCGGAGACCTATGCCGCGGCGGCGCGCCTGGGTATGCAGGTCTGTGCCGGTCACGGCTTCTCCACGGAGAGCGTGATGAGCTTTCCGGTATCGCGAGTCCATCGTGGCCACTCATCTCCGGTGGTACCAGCCAGATCCAGCGCAACGGCATCGCTCGCAGCATGGGGCTGCGCACCTACTGACAGCCCGCCGGATTCCCCCGGTGCGGGTTCCGTCTGGGGGTGAGCTGTGTAAATAGTTGACTTATTATCCTCTTAGTCGCACGATTTGAAGGTGCTGAGCCGTCGGCGACACGGACGGCCGCAACGGGGATCGACTCTTCGTACCCTCGCCCTCCGGCCGGACTCCCGTCCCGCTCGCCGCCTCTGAGGGTGGACTACGTCGCCGATGGCCTGCGCGTGTGACGGATCGGGTGTTCGGCATCCTCGGTGGCCGGGTCATGGCGCAGGAGGGCTGGGGCAACGGCTCCGTCGCGAGCTTCGAGTCCGCCCCTGTGGACGGCACCGTTTTCCTGTCCACTCCGAACCTCTAAGGAGCCTTGTGACGACACTCGCCGGTGGCCGAGGGCCTGTTCACCGAGTCCGCCGAGCGGCCGCAGCTGATCGGCTCCGCCTGCGGTGCCTGCGGGCTGGTCGACTTCCCGGCCGCCACGCACTGTCTGCGCTGCGGGCCACCGACCAACAGGCCAAGCAACTCGGCGACCGCGGGACGCTCTTGACCTTCACCACGCAGAACTTCCGCCCGCCGTCCCCTCCCTACGACGGCTCCGACACGGCGGACACCTTCCGCCCCTACGCACTGGGCTACATCGAGCTCCTGGGCGAACTCTCGTCGAGGCGCGCCTCACCGAGTCCGACCCGACGAAGCTGAAGATTGGGCAGCCGATGCGCATGACGCTGGTGCCCTACACCACCGACGCCCAAGGTGCCGAAGTCTTCACCTTTGCCTTCACTCCCGACACCGACGCACAGGAGGCGTGATGGAAGCCGCCATCATCGGGGTGGGCCTCCACCCCCTTCGGGCGATTCCCCGGCAAGGCCGCCATGGACATGGGCGCGGACGCGGTGCGCCTCGCCCTCACGGACGCGGGTATCACTTGGCCGCAGGTACAGGCGGGTTTCATCGGCAGCCACGAGGTCTCCAACCCCTGACGCCATCGTGTGGGCCGTCTCGGCACAGGGATCGGCTCCGCGGCGTCTTCAACGGTGCGCGCGACCGCCGGCACGGCCGTCTCCATGGCGCCGCTCGCGCCATCGAGACCGGTGAGCACGACGTCACCATCGCGATCGGCATGGACAAGCACCTGCGGGGCGTTTCCTTTCAGCCGCGGGACCCCTCGGTGGCTGGATCCCTCTAGCTGTACGGCCGTGACCTGACTCCTTTCCCTCACCACCCACTACTTTCGGGATGAAGATCAACCGGTACATGCATCGACCACGACATCTCCGAACGCACACTGGCCGAGGTGGCGTTTCGAAGAACCCTGCAACGCGCAGTCCGACAAACGAGCAAGGCCCTGGCGCCGCACCTCTGCCCAGCGTGGACGAGATTCCTCGCGTCGCCCGTCCTCGACCACGCTGCTGTGCAGCATGTACTGCGGGCCCGACGAGGGCGCCGCGGCCGTCATCTGCCGCGCCGACCAGGCTCACCGCTACACCTCGACTCCGATCCGGTACGAGCCACCTTCCTTGCAGAGCCGCAAGTCTGGTGCCTTCGAGGTCCAGGAGCCCTCGCTGCCGCTAGCAGGAGCGTGCGGACAGCCCTACCGTGGGCGCCAGCCGGGAGGCGCCTCGAGCGTGCCGGCACCGGGGCCCGACGACGTCGACATCGCGCAGCTCCCAGGACACCGACGCCGGCTCCGAGATCATTCACATGGCCGAGACCGGCCTGTGCAAGGACGGCGACCAGGGAGCGCATGATCGCCGAGGGCGCCACCAGATCGGAGGCAGCCTGCCGGTGAACACCGATGGTGGTCTCCTAGGCAACGGCGAACCAACTCGGAGCCTCCGGACTGCGGTGGCAGATCCACGAGACTGTGCTGCAACTGCGACGGCAGGGGCCCGGCAGGTTCCGAACAGCCCTCGCGTCGGCCCTGGCTACACACCTCTTACGGTGCGCCGGGTGTGCCCGCCGTGACCATCCTGTCCACCTGATCCACGGAGTCCAGACCCATGCACGACGATGTAGCCCATGGGCTGGGCGCCTTCGAGGAAGAAGTCCGGGCGCTTTCTCGACGCCCGGGCCTCGAAGCGTCCGTCCTCCAGCGAATTCGCCTGGGGGCAGGGTGACGACCGTGGCCCTACTTCAATGCCGCACCGCCGGAGGTGAACGCCACGCCGCCGTCGAAGAGGCGCGGCAGTGGCAACGCACCCGCACGAGGCCGGTCTCGGCTGGATCACCGGTCCCGCCGCATACGGCGGCCGTGAGCTGAGCCGCGTTCACGACATGCTCTACGACGCCGTCGAGGCCGAGATGACGTCCCCGACACGGGCACTCTCAGCGTCATCGGGCTGAGCATGATTGGGCCGACGATCTCCTCGCGCACGCCCAGTCTGCCCTGAAGGGACCGCTGGCTGCCAGCCATGTACCAGGGCGAGGTCATCGCGTGCCAGCTCTTCAGCCGAACCAGACGCTGGGTCCGACCCAGCCGGCATCACCACCCGCGCCGTGCGCGACGTGCGACAGTTGGGTCCTGGACGGCCAGAAAGTCTGGACTTCCGTCGCCCAGCACAGCCAGATTGGCTGCGCTGGCCTTTCGCACCAACCCGGGACGCGCCCAAGCACCGGGGTATCACGGCTTTCCTCGTACCCATGGGACACCCCCGGCGTGGAAGTCCGTCCGCTGCGACAGATGACCGGCGGCGCGGGACTTCAACGAAGTCTTCCTCACCGGTGTCCGCGCCCGACGACCATCGCCTCGGCGGAGGTCGTGACGAGGGATGTGACCGCGGCGTTGACCACTCTGATGAACGAGCGAGCCACCGTCGGGGAGCGATAGGCGCCGGTCCGGTCGCCTCCGCGCTGTCGGAACGCTGGTCCGCGCCTCATGCGCGCCACCTTCGACCTTCGGACGATCGCGCACTGCGCGGCAGACTCGCCGAACTTCTCGCCGATTTCAAGGCCACCGAGTATCTCAACGCTCGCGCACTGCGGGCCTCTGCGCTTCGGCGCGCCGTACCGGGACCCGGAGATGTCCGTGTCCAAGCTGATGTACGGCCAGAACCTTACCCGGGCCGTCCCACTTTCGTGTCGGACGTGCTCGGCCCTCGCCTCATCGCGGACAACGGCACAATGGGGCACGCACGCCTGGACGGATCTGGCGCTCGCCACCCCCGGCCCTGCGCATCCTGGGCGGCACCGAGGAGCTCGCGAAGAGCATCCTCGCTGAGCGGGTGCTAGGAATGCCCAGGGAACCGGGCATCGACAACACCTCCCCATTCCAGAGCTGCGTCAGCTCCGGCACACCTCCCAGGGGTCTGACGAGCGGTGACCAGGGCGAAGGTCTCGCTGAACTCCGTTCCGAGGTCAGGGGCTTCCTAGGAGGCCAGGTCGCCCGAGGAGGCGGTGCGCAAGCTCGCGGAGAGCGAGAGGCGCCATGACCCGGCCGTGGGATCAGGCGACGCGGCAGTTCCGCCTGCCGCTCTGGCCCCGTCCGAGCGCTACGAGAGACGGATTCGTCCTGCCGAACTGGCGTCGCTGGAGGAGGCCGGTTCCTGCTGTGTGCCTGGCTGTTCGCGACCGTGGTCCTGGCTGCCCGCGCCGCAGGTCTTCTGGGCGACGAGCACGCCTGCCAGGAGCACCTCCACGGACATCGCCACCGGCTCACCACGGCGACGCTGGCCGTCGCCGAGGACAGCGGGTCGTGGGACCCCCGAGCTCGCATCCACCCGGGCGGAGCCCCGGGAACGGGGTCTGTCACCACCGACCAAGTGCTTGTGATAGACGGAGCGGCTGGCCGACGTGGATCTTCGTGGTGGCCCGCACCGGTGACGGACCCTCGATGTTCGCCGTGAGCGGACGTCGCCCGGCCTGAGGACCAAGGTTCTGAAACACTGATGTCACTCGCGCCATGGCACGCGGGTGCTGGATGATGTGCGGAGGCTGGTCGGTGCCGTTGGTGGCGCCGGGCGTGTGGGTTTCCCCGTGTTCGGACCTGGCCGCGGCCGGGCTTGTGGTTTGAGCAGGCGGGCGGGGCCCGTGCGCATGGAGACGGGCCGCGCCCAGGGCTGCACTTGCTCGGTCGGCCGATCGGTTCCTTCCCAGGCGGCCGCGTCCGCCTCGCGGACATGCTGGTGCAGGTGGCGCCTGCCGAGGCCGCCGCGCGCGAGCCGCGCTCCTGGCCGCCGAGATCGCCTGAGTTGTCGCTGTGGCGGTGGCGCACGCCTGCGCTCGCGCTCTTCATGTTCGTCGCGGCGAGAGCATCCAGATCCATTTGAGGTATTTGGCTCTAATCTGGGAGCACCTGGCGTATCTGTACTTCCGTCGTGCCAAGTCCTCCCCAGCTTCTGTTCGGCGGGCTGGCCGTCCAGCACGAACGCCTTCCTGGATCGGCCTTCGGCGTTTGACCGACATCGTCCCTTACCGGACGGCAACGGGCCCTGCTGACGCTTGGGGCCCGTTGCTGCTGTGAGTCTTTTCCGCCTACTCAGTCGCGCAGTCTCTGGGCAGCGCCGCTAGATCTCCTGGTCAATCTCGTACGTTGAAGTGGCGCACGAAAAACGCGAGCGTTTCTACGATAAATGCGAAACGGCACCAAACGAACTGAACGTAGCATGCAT
>NZ_JASERH010000126.1:0-214669 GCF_030766975.1 Streptomyces sp. KL116D
GAGCACTTCGACGCCGACCGTGCGGGCCAGCTCGCTGACCGCGAGCCCGTCGAGCCGCAGCCGCGAGGTGACCAGGGCGGCGCTGCCGGGCCCGGCGGGCAGCAGCGGGCGGACCTGGGCGGCGGTGCGGGCGTTGTCGAGGACCACGAGGTGGCGGCGGTGCTCGGTGCGCGTGCGGTAGGCGGCCGCCAGCGCGCCGGGGGTGTCAGGGAGCTCGCGGGCGGGGACGCCGAGCGCGAGCAGGAACTCGCGGAGCACGTCGGCGGGCTCGGGACCGCTCTCGCCGTCGTCGTCGCTGAAACCGCGCAGATCGGCGAAGAGGACGCCGTCGTAGCGCTCGCGCGCGGCGTGCGCCCAGTGCAGGGCCGCGGCCGTCTTGCCCGCTCCGGCGGGGCCGGTGATGACGACGACGGCGTGCTCGCGCAGGGCGGCCGCACCGATCGCGGCCAGCTCCCGGTCCCGGCCGACGAAGCCGCGCGGGGGCCGGGGCAGCAGATCGGGCCCGGCCGCGACGGGCTCCGCCGCGACCGGCCCGGAGACCGGCTCCGGCGCGGCGGAGGGCCTCGGGGCGCCGTCGCCCGCGAGGATCTCCGCGTACGCCTCGCGCAGCGCGGGGCCCGGGTCGACGCCCAGTTCGTCGGCGAGCAGGGTGCGGGTGCGGTGGTACTGGTCGATGGCGTCGGACTGCCGGCCCGAGCGGTACAGCGCCCGGATCAGGGCGGCGGCCAGCGACTCCCGCATGGGGTGGGCGACGGCCTCCGCGTGCAGCACGGACGCGGCCCGCCCGTGGTCCCCGAACTCACCGTACGTACGCGCCAGTTGCTCCACCGCGGCGAGCCTGGCCTCCTCCAGGCCGTCGGCCGCGACCCGCAGCGGACCGGCCGTGGCGGCCCCGACGAGCGCGGGCCCCCGCCACAGGGCGAGCGCCTCGCGCAGCAGGGCGGCCGCGTCGTCGGGGGAGCGCTGGTCGTGGGCGAGCCGCACCAGCTCCTCGAAGCGGTGCGCGTCAAGGAGCGACTCGGGCATCTCCAGGACGTACGCGTCGCCGCGCGTCACGAGCCGGACGCCCCACTCGTCGGCGCCGCCCTGCGCGAGCAGCGCCCGCAGCCGCGACACGTGTCCCTGCGCCACGGTCCTGGCCCGCGCGGGCGGTCCCTCCGGCCACAGCGCGTCGATCAACTGGCCCAGCGGGACAGCCGTGTTGGGGCGCAGCAGCAGCGCCGCGAGCAGGCTGCGGCGCTTGGCGGGCCCGAGCGGGAGCTCACCGCTCTCCGTCGCGACGCCGACCGTGCCGAGCAGCCGGAACTCCACGACCGTGCTCCCCCTCATATGCCCCGAAAACCGATGTGATCAGGGTACGGGGCGGGAGCTACCGGCAAGTACGGATCCGGCCGCCCCGGGCGGTCCCGCCGGGGAACTACAGTCGGCGGTCCCGCTCGTCCTCGATGACGGTCGTGCGGGCCGGCGGCACGACGCCACGGCGCCGTCCGACGCTGCGGAACACGAAGACCCCGATCAGCCCGACGATCATCAGGATCCAGCCGACGACGTCGAGGTCGACCCCTTTCATGTGCCAGTCGGTCGCGAACGCCAGGATCGCCCCGACGGCGACGAGGATGATGCAACCCCCCATGCTCATGAGGTCCGCCTCCTGAGGTGTGTGCGAATGTGCGTGCGGGGCCCGGGTACCCCCGAACCCCGCGCTCTCACACCGGAGTCGGCTCTTCCGTCAGCCCTCCAGGAACGCGGTCAGCGCGTTCGCCAGCAGGAACGGGTCGTCGGCGCCGCACAGTTCGCGGACGCTGTGCATGGACAGGATCGCCGTGCCGATGTCGACGGTCTTGATGCCGTGCCGGGCCGCGGTGATCGGGCCGATCGTCGTCCCGCACGGCATCGCGTTGTTCGACACGAACGACTGGAACGGCACGCCCGCCTTCTCGCACGCCGCCGCGAACACGGCCCGGCCCGAACCGTCCGTCGCGTAGCGGTTGTTGACGTTCACCTTGAGGATCGGACCGCCGTTGGCCCGCGGGTGGTGGGTGGGGTCGTGGCGCTCGGAGTAGTTCGGGTG
The DNA here is from genome assembly GCF_030766975.1 of Streptomyces sp. KL116D. NCBI lineage: Bacteria > Bacillati > Actinomycetota > Actinomycetes > Kitasatosporales > Streptomycetaceae > Streptomyces > Streptomyces sp. KL116D. The sequence continues at coordinate 2,072 of NZ_JASERH010000126.1, forward strand.
CACGGCGTGCCCGGTGTCCGACGACAGGCAGACGGTCCCGGCGAAGGCCCGCGCTCTGTCCTCGTACGAGCCGCCGCGCGCGAACACCGAACGCTCCAGCACGCCGCCGAGCAGCGGCCCGTCCGCGCCGGTGTCGGACTGCGACCCGTTCTCCTCGTGGTCGAAGGCGGCGAGGACCGGGATGTACGGCAGCGACTCCCGCTTGCTGACCTCGGCGAGCGCGGCGGTGCAGGCGTGCACGGACAGCAGGTTGTCCATGCGCGGCCCGGCGACCAGCTCCTTGTCGCGGCCCAGGTACGAGGGTGCCTCGACGGCGTACGTCATCAGGTCCCAGCCGGTGATGCTGCCGCGGTCGAGCCCGTGCTCGTCCTCCAGGAAGCCGAGCAGATCGCCCTCGTGGACGTCGTTGCCCAGACCCCAGATGGGCTGCATGTGCCGCTGCTTGTCCAGCTTGAGGCCGTCCGTGGTGACGGAGCGGTCCAGGTGGACGGCGAGCTGCGGCACGCGCAGCAGCGGGCGGTCGATGTCGATGAGGCGCTCGGTGCCGTCGCGCAGCGAGACCCGTCCGGCGAGGCCCAGGTCGCGGTCGAGCCAGGAGTTGAGCAGCGGGCCGCCGTAGATCTCGACGGCGACCTGCCGCCAGCCCTGGCTGCCCATGTCCGGCTGCGGCTTCACGCGCAGGTTCGGGGAGTCGGTGTGGCCGCCGACGATCCGGAACGGGGTGTGTGCGGTGGCGCCCTCCGGCACGTACCAGGCGATGATCGCGCCGCCCCGCGTGACGTACTTCCCGCCCGCCTCGCCGTCCCAGGCGTCCGTCTCCGCGACCTGTCGGAAGCCTGCCTTCTCCAGGCGGGCGGCCACGGTGGCCACGGCGTGGTACGGCGTGGGGCTCGCGGCGAGGAAGGTCATCAGGTCGTCGGTGTGGCCGCGGTCGAAGGGGCCGGAGGGAGTGCGCATGCGGCCAGGGTAGGCCCTGGGGGTGGGCGGGTGACGGGTGCGTGGGGCTGGTCGCGCAGTTCCCCGCGCCCCTGACATACCGACTCCGTCTGCCGGGCGGGCTTTCGTCGCGACCTGCGGGCCGGTGGGGCTTCTCGCGCAGTTCCCCGCGCCCCTGAAGGCCGGCTGCGTCTGCCGGGTGGGCTTTCGTCGCGACCTGCGGGCCGGTGGGGGTTCTCGCGCCGTTCCTCGCGCCCCTGAAGGCCGGCTGCGTCTGCCGGGTGGGGTTTCGTCGCGACCTGCGGGTCGGTGGGGGTTCTCGCGCCGTTCCCCGTGCCCCTGGGCGGCACGTCCTTCGGGTGGCCTCTCCCCGGCGGGGGAAGGCTGCGCGTAGCGCGTGCCTTCAGGGGCGCGGGGAACTGCGCGACCAGCCCCCGCGCACCTGCGGACGAAAGGGGTCGCACACGACGAGGCCCGGCGTCCCGTGACGGGACGCCGGGCCTCGGGGAGTGTCCGGGTCGCCGGAGGCTAGAACGCCGACTCGTCCAGCGTCATGACGTCAAGCCCGGTCTCACTCGTGCCCTGCGCCAGCTTCCGCGCACCCGTGACCCCCGGCAGGACGTTCGCCGCGAAGAACTTCGCCGCGGCGACCTTGCCCTGGTAGAACGACGCGTCCTTGCCGGCGGAGCCGTCCGCCAGGCGCTCCGCGGCGACGGAGGCGCCCTTCAGGAGGAGGTAGCCGACGACCACGTCACCGGAGGCCATCAGCAGCCGGGTCGTGTTCAGACCCACCTTGTAGATGTTCTTGGGGTCCTGCTCCGTGGCGGCCAGGTCCGTCAGCATGACGCCGACGATGGCCTCCAGCTCACCGGCGGCACGGGCGAGCGACTCGCGAGCGCCGGCCAGCTCCTCGCCGCCCGTCTCGACCGCGAGGAACTTCTTGATCTCCTCCGCCAGCCCGTTCAGCGCGGCGCCCTGGTTGCGGACGATCTTGCGGAAGAAGAAGTCCTGGCCCTGGATCGCCGTGGTGCCCTCGTAGAGCGTGTCGATCTTGGAGTCACGGATGTACTGCTCGATCGGGTACTCCTGCAGGAAGCCGGAGCCGCCGAACGTCTGCAGCGACTGGGCGAGCTGCTCGTAGCCCTTCTCGGAGCCGTAGCCCTTGACGATCGGGAGGAGCAGGTCGTTCAGCGCGTGCTCGGCGCTCGCGTCCTCGCCCGCGGCTTCCTTGACCTGGATCGAGTCCTGGACGGAGGCCGTGTACAGCACGAGGGAGCGCATGCCCTCCGCGTACGCCTTCTGCGTGAGCAGCGAGCGGCGCACGTCCGGGTGGTGCGTGATGGTGACCTTGGGGGCCGCCTTGTCCATGAACTGGGCCAGGTCGGGACCCTGGACGCGCTCCTTGGCGTACTCCAGCGCGTTCAGGTAACCGGTCGACAGCGTCGAGATCGCCTTCGTGCCGACCATCATGCGGGCGAACTCGATGATGCGGAACATCTGGCGGATGCCCTCGTGCTTGTCGCCGATCAGCCAGCCCTTGGCGGGGTGCTGGTCGCCGAACGTCATCTCGCACGTGTTGGACGCCTTGAGGCCCATCTTGTGCTCGACGTTCGTCGCGTACACGCCGTTGCGCTCGCCCAGCTCGCCGGTCTCCCAGTCGAACTCGAACTTCGGGACGAGGAAGAGCGAGAGGCCCTTCGTGCCGGGGCCGTGGCCCTCGGGGCGGGCCAGCACGTAGTGGAGGATGTTCTCCGACATGTCGTGCTCACCGGACGTGATGAACCGCTTCACGCCCTCGATGTGCCAGGAGCCGTCCGCCTGCTGCACGGCCTTCGCGCGGCCCGCGCCGACGTCCGAACCGGCGTCCGGCTCGGTCAGCACCATCGTCGAGCCCCACTGCTTCTCGACGGCGATCTCGGCGACCTTCTTCTGCGCCTCGGTGCCCTCCTCGAAGAGGATGCCGGCGAACGCGGGACCGGACGAGTACATCCAGATCGCCGGGTTGGCGCCCAGGATCAGCTCGGCGTGGGCCCAGATCAGGGAGCGCGGCGCGGTGGTGCCGCCGATCTCCTCGGGCAGGCCCAGACGCCAGTACTCGGAGTCCATGAAGGCCTTGTAGGACTTCTTGAACGACGCCGGGACCGGCGCCGTGTTCGTCTCCGGGTCGAAGACCGGCGGGTTGCGGTCGGCGTCCGTGAAGGACTCCGCCAGATCGTTCTCCGCGAGGCGGGCGACCTCGTCGAGGATGCTCTTGGCGGTGTCGACGTCCATCTCCCCGAACGGGCCGGTGCCGTACAGCTTGTCGCGGCCGAGCACCTCGAAGAGGTTGAACTCGATGTCGCGGAGATTCGACTTGTAGTGCCCCATGGCGACGGCTCCGTAATGGCTTGGGAGGGGGATCGTCCTCGTACGCGTACTAACTAGTAACCACCAGGATGCTACCCGCCGGTAATAAGAATCAACCCCATCGGGTCAACTGTGACGAACGCTGCGGCCCGGGCGGGCGGAGGTCGCCGCGGGTCCGAGGCCCCACGGTCCCCTCACATCCTTGTGTCGCGCAAGAACTCCGTCATCAACGCGGCCCACTCCTGCGGCAGTTCGGCGAACGGGAGGTGGCCCGTCGGTATCTCCGCCGTCCGGGCGCCGGGGATCGCCGAGGCCAGGGCCCGGTGGAGGGCCGGCGGCACCAGGCGGTCGCCCGTCGCCGTCACCACCAGTGTGGGGGCCTTGATCAGTCCGAGGTCGGCCCGCACGTCCACCCGGGTGACCAGGTCGACGTGGTCCGCCGTGCCGGGCGGCGCCGTCGCCCCGACCTCGGCGAGCAGGGCCGCCAGTGCCTCGCCGGACAGGGAGCGCAGGGCCGCCTCGCTCAGGGCGCGCGGCACGACGAACCGGGCCAGGGTCTCCCGGTCGCCCGACTCGGCGAGGGCGCGCCACAGCTCGGCGCCGAGGCGCAGGTCGTGGTCGGCGTGCGCGAAGGAGGCCGTGAGGAGCAGGGCGGTCACGCGCTCGGGGTGCCGCGCGGCGATCCGGATCGCCACGGCGCCGCCCAGCGAGTACCCCGACACGGCGAACCGGTCGAGCCCCTCCGCGTCGGCCGCGGCCACCAGCTGGTCCGCCAGCTCGTCCACGTCGAGCGGGGCGTCGGCGCGCGGGGTCGCTCCCGTGCCGGGGTAGTCGACGCCGACGACCGTGTGCGCGGCGGCCAGGGCCGCCATCACCGGGCCGTAATTGGCCTCGACCGAACCGCCCGCGCCGTGCGCCACGAGCAGGCCGGGGCCCGATCCGCGCACGGTGCGGGCGAACGGCCGCCTCGTGGTGGTGGCGTCAAGTGGCGTACCCGTCATGGCCGTTCCTCCCCCTCGGTGCGCGCGCCGCGGCCCGCACCCTTTCTGTATCGCTGGCTACAGAAAAACCGTAGCAGCATCCGCCCTCATTTCTCTAGTGTTTGATACAGAAATCCGGCCCGGCCCCACGCCCCGGCCGGATCTCGGTACGCTTGCCCCCATGTACGGCTATGACCAGCACGCAGGGGGCACGACTGCCGGGCAGCAGTACGCCCCGCCGCAGCAGGGCGGGTACGGGCAGCAGGCTCCGCTGTACCCGGAGCCGTCGCCCCCGTCCCTGGCCGACGCGGTGCGGGCGTTCACCACGGGCTCGATGTCCGCCGAGGACTTCCAGCAGATCTTCGCCTCGTCGAAGGTCTACTGCCCGCGCGGCGACAACCCGGGATTCCTCGCGCTGCACAACACCCAGCAGCCGGTGATCCCGATGTTCACCACGCTCAAGGAGCTGCGCCGGTACGCGGGCAAGGAGTCCAAGTACTTCGTGATCACCGGTGCCGAGGTGATCGACCTGCTGCCCACCGGATACGGCTTCGTCCTCGACATGGAGGGCGAGCACCGGATGGTCTTCGACGCGAAGGCGGTCGAGCAGATGGTCGACTTCGCCATGCGCCGCATGTACGGCTGAGCCCCCTGCTCCTCGTAGCGGAGCCACCCCACGACGACGCCCGGAGGGAATTCCCTCCGGGCGTTCCGCGTTCCGGGTGGCGAGAAGTTCATCGTTCAACTAAAGTGGAGACACGAGGACGCGAGGAGGTCCCCAAAATGCCCGCTGTGACCGTCGAGAACCCGCTGACCCTGCCCCGAGTGGCCGCGCCGGCGGACGCCGTGGCCCGCCCGGTGCTGGCCGTGACGACCGCGCCCAGCGGCTTCGAAGGGGAGGGCTTCCCGGTGCGCCGCGCGTTCGCCGGAATCAACTACAAGTACCTCGACCCGTTCATCATGATGGATCAGATGGGCGAGGTGGAGTACGCGCCGGGCGAGCCCAAGGGCACGCCCTGGCACCCGCACCGCGGCTTCGAGACCGTCACGTACATCATCGACGGGACCTTCATCCACCAGGACTCGAACGGTGGCGGCGGCACGATCACCAACGGCGACACCCAGTGGATGACGGCGGGCTCCGGCCTGCTGCACATCGAGGCGCCGCCGGAGTCGCTCGTCATGTCCGGCGGCCTCTTCCACGGCCTGCAGCTGTGGGTGAACCTGCCGGCCAAGGACAAGATGCAGGACCCGCGCTACCAGGACATCCGCGGCGGCCAGGTCAAGCTGCTCACCACCGAGGACGGCGGCGCGCTGCTCCGCGTCATCGCCGGTGAGTTCGACGGCCACGAGGGCCCCGGCATCACGCACACGCCGATCACGATGGTGCACGCCACCGTCCGCCCCGGCGCCGAGGCGACCCTGCCCTGGCGCGAGGACTACAACGGCCTGGTGTACGTGCTCGCCGGACGCGGCACCGTGGGCGCCGACCGGCGTCCCGTCCACATGGGGCAGACCGCCGTCTTCGGCGCCGGCTCGTCCCTGACCGTGCGGGCCGACGAGTCCCAGGACTCGAACACCCCGGACCTGGAAGTGGTCATCCTCGGCGGGCAGCCGATCCGTGAGCCCATGGCGCACTACGGCCCCTTCGTGATGAACACCAAGGCCGAACTCCAGCAGGCCTTCGACGACTTCCAGGCCGGCCGCCTGGGCGTCATCCCCACCGTGGAGCGCCTGCCGCACACGTAAGCCGTGTGCGCACCGATCGTGACGGCCCGCCGACTCTGCACCCGGCGGGCCGTCACCATGTCCGGCCGCCCGCCGGGCAGCTGACTTCCCGTCACCCTCCCGTACCCCCTCGGGGGGTGCCCGCTTGACGGGCATGGTCGACTGGCCGGGTGCAGACCGGTAAACAGCTCCTCCCCGACCCCGCCCGCCGCGTCGCCGCCTGGTGCGCCGTCGCACTGCTCGTCACCGGGGTGGCCGCGGTCGGGATCTGGGTGTGCGTCGAGCTCAAGACGGCCGTCGTGCCGGTGCTGCTCGCCCTGCTCGGCACCGCGCTGCTGCGACCCGTCTACCTGGCGCTGCGCCGGGCCAAGGTGCAGCAGTCCCTCGCGTCCGGGCTCACCTGCGCGCTGATCCTCGTCGTCGTCGGCGGCGCCGGATACATCGTGGTCAAGGCCCTGATCGACACCGGGGACCAGATCGTGGCCTCCGTGAAGCAGGCCGCCCAGGACCTCTCCGAGAAGTTCGGCACCGGCGCGCTCGACCTCGACCACCTCGCCGACAACGCCCAGGACCTGCTCAAGAAGTACGGCGGCGACGCCGCGTCCGGCGTGATCAGCGGGCTCAGCGTCGCCGGGGAGATCGCCGCCATGGCGGTGCTCGCGCTGCTGCTCTGCTTCTTCTTCCTGCGGGACGCCGGACGGTTCCGGGTGGCGCTCCGCCAGGCCGTCCCGGGGGACGGCGGCGAGGTCCTGGAGGCCATCGCCCGGCGGGCCTTCGCGGCGATCTCGGGCTTCATGCGCGGCACCACGATCATCGCCCTCATCGACGCGACCTGCATCGGCATCGGGCTGCTCATCCTCCAGGTGCCCGGCGCGGTCGGCCTCGCGGCCCTGGTCTTCGTCGGCGCCTACATCCCCTACCTCGGCGCCTTCATCTCCGGCGCCGTGGCGATCCTGGTCGCGTTCGCCGACCGGGGGTTCGTCATCGCCCTCTGGGCGCTGGGCGTGGTGCTCGCGGTGCAGGTGCTCGAAGGGCACGTGCTGCAGCCGATGATCCAGTCCAGGACCGTGCAGATGCACCCGGCGGTGGTGCTGCTCGCCATCACGGCGGGCGCCTCCGTCGCCGGGATCCTCGGCATGCTGCTCGCGGTGCCGCTGACGGCGGCCGCGTTCGGCGTCGTCAGCGAACTGCGCGAGCGCTACGGGCCCGGGGGCGCCGTTTCACGTGAAACAGGACCGGCACCGGCGTCCGGGTCGTCCGGGTCGTCCGGGCCGTCCGGGCTGTCCGAGGGCTCGTAGAGCTCGAACCAGATGCTCTTGCCCTCGCCCCTGGGGTCCACGCCCCACCGCTGGGCGAGGAGCTCCATGAGGACCAGGCCCCGCCCGGACGACGCGAGCTCGCCCGGCCTGCGCTTGTGCGGCAGGTCGTCCGAGGCGTCCGCGACCTCCACCCGCATCCGGCGCGGGCCCGCGCCGTCGCCGGTCACCTCGGCGATCATCAGGGCGTCGCCGTCGGTGTGCACCAGCACGTTCGTGACCATCTCCGACACGAGCAGCACCGCCGAGTCGACCTGGTCCTCGTCGGCCCAGTCGTGCAGCATCTCGCGCAGCTGCTGACGGGCGGCCGCGATCCGCTCGGGCTCGGCCTGCGCGATGGTCATCGCGGTGCGCCGCGCCGTGACGGGCACGGTCGCCGGGGTCGTCCGGCGCAGCAGGAGCAGCGCTATGTCGTCCTCCCTGCGATCCGCGAGGGGGCCCGTGGTGTGGTGCGAGGAGGGGCCGTGCACCGCCTGGACGAGGGCGTCGGCCAGCTCCTCCAGCTGCTCGGCGGCGGCCGACTCCAGCGTCGTACGGACCCGGACCCAGCCGGTGTCCAGGTCGTGCCCGCCCGTCTCGATCAGGCCGTCCGTGCACAGCAGCAGCGTCTCGCCGGGTTCCAGGACGAGCCGGGTCGTCGGGTAGTCCGCGTCGGGGTCGATGCCGAGGGGGAGGCCGCCGGCGGTCGGCCGCATCAGGACCGTGCCGTCGGCCATGCGTATCGCGGGGTCGGGGTGGCCCGCGCGGGCCATCTCCAGGATGCCGGTGGCCGGGTCGGCCTCCACGTACAGGCAGGTCGCGAAGCGCGGGTCCGCCGGGTCGGTGTCGCGGTCGGTGTCGCGGCCGGTGTCGCCGATGCCGTGCAGGAAGCGGGAGGCGCGGGAGAGGACCGCGTCGGGGCGGTGGCCCTCCGAGGCGTACGCGCGCAGGGCGATGCGGAGCTGCCCCATCAGGCCCGCCGCCCGCACGTCGTGGCCCTGGACGTCACCGATGACGAGCGCGATCCGGCCGCTGGGCAGCGGGATCATGTCGTACCAGTCGCCGCCGACCTGGAGTCCGCCGCCGGTCGGCACGTAGCGGGCCGCGATGGCCATGCCGGGGATCTGCGGGCCGAGCGTCGGCAGCATCGACTTCTGCAGGCCGTCGGTCAGCTCCCGCTCGGACTCGGCGACCACGGCGCGCGAGAGGGCCTGCGCCAGCATCCGGGCGACCGTGGTGAGGACCGAGCGCTCGTCCGGGGTGAACGACACCCGGTAGTCGAAGCCCGCCATCCACGCGCCGATCGTGCGGCCCGCGACGACCAGCGGCAGGAACGCCCACGACTGCCGGTCGAAGCGCGCGGCCAGCGGCCAGGCCGCCGGATAGCGGTTCCGGTACTCCTCCGGCGACGACAGGTACACGGCCCGGCCGTGGCGCACGACCTCGGCCGCCGGATAGTCCGTGGCCAGGTCCATGTCCGTGAAGGGGCCCTCGTCCCCGTCCTGCTGCCCGTGGTGCCCGATCACGGTGAGCCGGTCGCCCGCCACCCCGAACACCGCGAGCCCGCTCGGTGAGAACCCCGGCATCGACAGACCCGCCGCGACCCGCAGCACCTCGGCCGTCGACCCGGCCTCCGCGAGCGCCCGGCCCGCGTCCAGCAGGAACGCCTCGCGCGAGCGCCGCCAGTCGCCGGTCACCGGGGTGCGGGACGCGGCCTCGGGCGGCGGCTCGGTCACTTCCTGGAGCGTGCCGATCAGCTCGTACGAACCGGGGGCGTCACCGTGCACGAACGGCTTGGAGCGGCTGCGCACGGTACGGATGACGTGGCCCTGCTCGTCCATGATGCGCAGCCGGGCCTCGGCGACGGTGCCCTCGGCGACGGCGAGCTGCACGATGCCGTCGATCTCGTTCCAGTCGACCGGGTGGAATCGGGACCTGACCCCGGCCTCCGTCAGGGTGACCGGTTTCCCGTCCGGCGAGGGCATGCCGATGAGCCGGGCGGCCTCCACGTCGAACGTGACGAGGCCCGCCCGGTTGTCCCAGCGCCACAGGCCGGTCGCGAGAGCGGCGAGGACGTCCTCCACCGGAGGGAGGGGCTCACCAGTGCGCATGGCCCCACTGTAGGAAGAGGAGATCGCAAACGGCCACCGAGACTGTTCGCGGAGCGATCTTGGGGCGGCCGGTACCCTTGGGGAGATCCGGGTTGTCTCCCCGGGAACCCCAAGCGCAAAGGCTGGATGAACGACGATGCATCGGTACAGGTCCCACACCTGCGGCGAGCTCCGCGCCTCCGACGTCGGCACCGACGTCCGACTGAGCGGCTGGCTGCACAATCGCCGAGACCTGGGCGGCATCCTCTTCATCGATCTGCGTGACCACTACGGCATCACGCAGCTCGTCGCCCGCCCGGGCACGAAGGCCGCCGAGGTCCTCGACAAGCTGACCAAGGAGACGGTCGTCCGCGTGGACGGCAAGGTCGTCTCCCGCGGCGCCGACAACGTCAACGGCGAGCTGCCCACCGGCGAGATCGAGATCGAGGCCGCCGAGGTCGAGGTGCTCGGCGCGGCCCAGCAGATCCCGTTCACGATCAACGCGGACGACGGCGTGAACGAGGAGCGGCGCCTGGAGTACCGCTTCCTCGACCTGCGCCGCGAGCGCATGCACAAGAACATCATGCTGCGCAGCGCGGTCATCGCCTCGATCCGCTCGAAGATGGTCGCGCTCGGCTTCAACGAGATGGCGACGCCGATCCTCGCCGCGACCTCCCCCGAGGGCGCCCGCGACTTCGTCGTCCCGTCCCGCCTGAACCCCGGCAAGTTCTACGCGCTGCCGCAGGCCCCGCAGCAGTTCAAGCAGCTGCTGATGATCTCGGGCTTCGACCGCTACTTCCAGATCGCGCCGTGCTTCCGCGACGAGGACGCGCGCGCGGACCGCTCGCCGGGCGAGTTCTACCAGCTCGACGTCGAGATGAGCTTCGTGGAGCAGGAAGACGTCTTCCAGCCCATCGAGAAGCTCATGACGGAGATCTTCACGGAGTTCGGCGGCGGCCGCGAGGTCACCTCCCCGTTCCCGCGCATCCCGTTCCGCGAGTCGATGCTGAAGTACGGCAACGACAAGCCCGACCTGCGCGCCCAGCTGGAGCTCGTCGACATCACCGACGTGTTCGAGGGCTCGGAGTTCAAGGCGTTCGCCGGCAAGCACGTGCGTGCGCTGCCGGTGCCGGACACCGCGTCGCAGTCCCGCAAGTTCTTCGACGGTCTCGGTGACTACGCGGTCGAGCAGGGCGCCAAGGGCCTGGCCTGGATCCGCGTCGGCGAGGACGGTGCCTTCGCGGGCCCGATCGCCAAGTTCCTCACCGAGGAGAACGTCAAGGTCCTCACCGAGCGCCTCGGCCTCAAGGCCGGTCACGCCGTGTTCTTCGGCGCGGGCGAGTTCGACGAGGTCTCCAAGATCATGGGCGCCGTCCGCGTCGAGGCCGCCAAGCGCGCCGGCCACTTCGAGGAGGGCGTCTTCCGGTTCTGCTGGATCGTCGACTTCCCGATGTACGAGAAGGACGAGGAGACCGGCAAGATCGACTTCTCCCACAACCCGTTCTCCATGCCGCAGGGCGGCATGCAGGACCTGGAGGAGAAGGACCCGCTGGACATCCTGGCCTGGCAGTACGACATCGTCTGCAACGGCATCGAGCTGTCCTCCGGCGCGATCCGGAACCACGAGCCCGACATCATGCTCAAGGCCTTCGAGATCGCGGGCTACGCGGCCGAGACGGTCGAGGCCGAGTTCGCGGGCATGCTCCGCGCGTTCCGCTTCGGCGCCCCGCCGCACGGCGGGATCGCCCCCGGCGTCGACCGCATCGTCATGCTCCTCGCCGACGAGCCGAACATCCGGGAGACCATCTCCTTCCCGCTGAACGGCAACGCGCAGGACCTGATGATGGGCGCCCCCACCGAGCTGGACGAGACGCGGCTGCGCGAGCTCAACATCCAGCTGCGCAAGCCGGTGGAGAAGAAGTAGCGGCCGAAGCCGCCGCGTGTGGGCCCCGCTTCCGGTACGCCGGAAGCGGGGCCTTCTTCCTTCTGCCTTCTTCCGTCACGGGGTGCGGCCCTCACCGGACCGGGGCACCACCAGGCCCGACTCGTACGCGGCGACCACCGCCTGGGCGCGGTCCCGGACGCCGAGTTTGGTCAGGACGCGGCTGACGTGGGTCTTCACCGTCTCCGCGCCGACGACCAGACGCCGGGCGATCTCCTGGTTGGACAGCCCCTCGGCGATCAGCCGCAGCACCTCGCGTTCGCGCGGGGTCAACGCGTCGATGCGACGGGCCTGTTCGGGCAGGGCACGCGGGCGCAGCAGGGTGAACTCGGCGATCAGCCGGCGGGTGACCGTGGGCGCCAGCAGCGCCTCGCCCGCGGCGACGACGCGGACCGCCTCGAAGAGCCGCTCCGCGGGCATGTCCTTGAGCAGGAAGCCGCTGGCGCCCGCGGCGAGCGCGTCGTACACGTACTCGTCGAGGTCGAACGTCGTCAGCATCACGACGCGCGGCGCCGTCGCCTCGCGGGTGAGCCGGCGGGTGGCCTCGATGCCGTCCATGCCGGGCATCCGGACGTCCATCAGGACCAGGTCGGGCCGGCTCTCGCGGCACACCCGGATCGCCTCCGCCCCGCTCGCGGCGCTGCCCGTGACCGTGAAGTCGGGCTGGGTGGCGAGCAGGGCGCTGAACCCGGCCCGTACGACGTCCTGGTCGTCGGCGACGACGATCCGGGTCACGGCGCGGTGCCCGGTGCCGCCGGCAGGGGCAGGGTCGCCTCGACCACGAAGCCGCCGGCCGGGCCGGGGCCCGCGGCCAGGGTGCCGCCCGCCATCGCGGTGCGTTCGCGCATGCCGAGCAGCCCGTGGCCGCTCGTCCCGCCCGGTCCCCCGGTCGCGGCGCCGGGGCCGGGGCCGCAGTCTCGTATGCGGAGTCTCAACTCGGTCTCCCTGTAATCGAGTTCGACGTCGACGGCCACACCGGGCGCGTGGCGGCGGGTGTTCGTCAGGGCTTCCTGGACGATGCGGTACGCGGTCAGTTCCAGACCGGGGTCGAGCGGGGTGACGCGGCCGCGGACGAGGAGGCGGACGGCGCCGCCGGAGGTCTCGCGGGCCTCGTCGACCAGCGCGACGAGCTGGGCGAGGCCGGGCTGCGGGGCGCGGGCGGCGGGCGTGTGCGCCGGCAGGTCCTCACGGAGCACGCCGAGCAGACGGCGCATCTCGGTGAGCGCGAGGCGGGCGGTGTCGCCGATCGCCAGGAACGTCGCGGCGCCCTCCGGGGACAGGCCGGGCGTGGTGTACCGGGCCGTCTCCGCCTGGACGGAGATCGTCGAGACGTGGTGGGCGACGATGTCGTGCAACTCCCGGGCGATGCGCGCCCGTTCGCCGAGGGCCGCGTGGGCGAGCGCCGTGTCCGCGTAGCTGTGGTCGGCGGCGGTGCGGTCGGCCGCCTCCGTGTTCGCCCGCCGGGCGGAGCCCGCGCCGAGCGCCGCCGCGGCGATCGTGAGCAGGACCATGCCGTACGCCCGCACGTCCTCGGCCGAGATCAGGGCGAAGGCGACGTACGGGACGGCGAACAGGACGGCCGTACGGGCCGGGTGCCGCAGCCCCACGAGGAACAGGGCGATGCCCGTGGTCACCAGCGCCGTGTACAGGGTGCGGTGGTAGACGAGCGGGGCGAGGAGGGTGGCCGTGGTGAGGGCGAGGGCGGTGAGCAGGGGCTGGGCGCGGACGAAGGCGAGCGGGACGGTGGCGGCCAGGGTGAGGGCGAGGAGACCGGCGAGGTCCGTGGGGCGCGCGGGGTCCGGGAGAGGCAGGGGTTCCGCGAGGGCGATGACGGTGAGGACGAGGGCGCCGAGCAGCGGGAGGTGACGGGTCGCGGCTGCTCCGGGCCTGGTCATGGCGGTCATTATCGGCGGGGGCGGGTTCGTCGGGCGTCCCCCTGCGGGGGGAGCCGTGCGCGACCGGGCCGCCCGCCCCTGAAGCGGCGCTCCCGCACGGCCGGTCCCCCGGGCGGGGGACGGCCACCGCCCGGGGACCCCTCCCCGGCGTGACGCACCGCGGAGCGGCCGGCCCTAGCGTCAACGGGCATGACAGACATGACGCTTGAGGCCCGGGGGCTGCGGAAGCGGTACGGCGGGAACGTGGCCGTGGACGGGCTGAGCTTCCGGGTGGAGCCGGGGAAGGTGACCGGGTTCGTGGGGCCCAACGGGGCCGGGAAGTCGACCACGCTGCGGATGATGCTCGGGCTCGACCGGCCCGACGCCGGACAGGCGCTGATCGGCGGGCGGCCCTACGCCGAGCTGGCGGAGCCGCTCGCCACCGTGGGCGCCCTGCTCGACTGCGAGTCGCTGCATCCGGGGCGCCGCGCCCGCGACCACCTGCGGTGGCTCGCGCACTACAGCGGGCTGCCGGTGCGGCGGGCCGACGTGGTCCTCGACCTGGTCGGGCTGACGTCCGCCGCCCGCAAGCGGGCCGGAGGCTTCTCGCTCGGCATGCGGCAGCGGCTCGGGATCGCGGCCGCGCTGCTCGGCGACCCGCCCGTGCTGATCCTCGACGAGCCGGTCAACGGGCTCGACCCGGAGGGGATCCAGTGGATCAGGGGATTCCTCAAGTCCCTCGCCTCGCAGGGGCGGACCGTGCTCGTCTCCTCGCACCTGATGAGCGAGTTGCAGGACACCGCCGACCACCTCGTCGTCATCGGGCGGGGGCGGCTGCTCGCCGACACCGACGTCGGCGAGCTCCTCGACGAGGCGTCCGGCGGGCGGATCACCCTGCGCACCACCCAGCGGGCCGAGGCCATGACCGTGCTGGCCGGGGACGACGTCGCCGTCGCCGTGACCGGGGCCGACACGCTCACCGTGGCGGGGCTGAGCAGCGAGGACATCGTCGCCCGGCTCGGCGCGCACGGCGTCGCGTTCTCCGAACTGGCCCGGCACCGGGCCACGCTGGAGGAGGCGTACATGGAACTCACCGGCAGCGTCGGGGAGTTCACGGCCGGAGCGGAGGCCGTCCGATGACGCGGGCGCTGCGCGCCGAATGGGTCAAGCTGCGCACCGTCCGCAGCACCGGGCTCGCGCTGGTCGCGACGTTCGTCCTGGCCCTGCTGATGACCGTGGTGTCGGCGAGCGGCAGCCACTTCGGCTACGACGGTCCCGAGGCCTTCGACAGCGGGACGTTCGTGCACCGCACCGCGGCCGGCGACGGCACGTTCACCGTGCGGGTCGCCGACCAGAAGGACTCCGGGAACTGGGCCAAGGCCGGGCTGATGCTGCGCGGCTCGACCGAGGGCGGGGCCGCGTACGCGACGATCCTGCTGACGTCCGGGCACGGGGTGCGGATGTTCGTGGACGGGAAGAACGAGAAGACCGCGGACGTCTCCGGCGCGACCCGCTGGCTGCGGCTCACCCGGGACGGCGACCGGATCACCGGCTACCAGTCCGCCGACGGCCGGCGTTGGGACGAGGTGGCCACCCTCACCGCGTCCCGGCTGTCCGCACGCACCGAGGCCGGGCTCTTCGTCACGTCGCCGCCCAGGACGGTCGAGCGGCGGATCGGTCCCGGGGCCGCCGCCGTGCATCCGGTGGCGACGACCGGGCGGGCCGTCTTCGACCACGTCGCCTTCCCCGGCACGGACGGCGCGTGGCGGCAGACCGACATCTTCCAGAAGTACGCGCGCGGCGGCATGCGGAACCCGACCACCGAACCCCAGCCGTACACGCGGGCCGACGGCCGTCTCACCGTCACCGGCAGCGGTGACCTCGGTGCGCTCGGCACGGCCGGGGTGGGCCTCGAACCGGCACCGCCCGACCAGGTCAAGGAGACGCTGGAGACGGGCACGCGGCTCGCCGCGATCGCCGTGATCGCGCTCGGCGTCCTGTCCGTCACGTCCGAGTACAAGACGGGCACCGTGCGCACCACGTTCACCGCCAGCCCGCGGCGCGGCCGGGTGCTCGCGGCGAAGGCCGTGGTGCTGGCCGGGGTGGTGTTCGCGGTCGGGCTCGCGGCGTCCGTCGCCTCGCCCTACGTCGCCCGGCCCTACCAGCGGGAGAACGGCTTCAGGCCACCCCTGTTCCCCGACATCTCGCTCACCGACCCGGCGACACTGCGCGCGGTCGTCGGCAGCGCCGCCTACCTCGCCCTGATCGCCGTGCTCAGCATGGGCGTCGGCGTGCTCCTGCGGCGGACCGTGCCGGCGGTCGTACTGATGCTGACGCTGGTCATCGTGGTACCGATCGTGGGGTCCAGCACGTCCATCGCGTTCAGCGACTTCGTCGAGGGGGCCACGCCGACGGCGGGCCTCGCCATCCAGCAGACCCGCCAGCTCATCGAGTACGCGGTGGCGCCGTGGACCGGGTTCGCGGTGCTGTGCGCGTACGTGGCCGTGGTGCTCGGCGCGGCCGGCTGGCGGCTCGCGCGGAGGGACGTATGAGCGGCCGGACGAGCCGGCGGGCGGGGGGACGTACGGGGGCGCTCGCGCTGCGCCGGGCGGTGCACGGCGAGTGGACCAAGCTGCGCACCCTGCCCGGCCAGGTGTGGACCCTGGCCGGGCTGCCCGTGGCGATGGCCGGTCTCACCGCGGTCGTCGCCGCGGCCGCCGAGCCGGGCCAGCAGGGCACGCTCGCGCCGACCGCGGTGACCCTGTCCGGCGTGTACCTGGCGCAGACCGTGGCGGCGCTGCTCGCGATCGGCGTGGTCAGCGGCGAGTATCCGCGGGTGATCCGGCTGACGCTGGCCGCGAGCCCGCGCCGCGACACCGTGTTCCTGGCCAAGACCGCGCTGGTCGTGGTGACGGTGCTGGTGGCGGCGGCGGTCGCGGTGCCCGCGTCGCTGCTCGTGGGCCGGACGGCGCTGCCCGCCAGCGTCGCCCAACTCCCGTACTCCTCGCACATGCTGTGGCGGGCGAGCGCCGGCACGCTGGTCTATCTGGTGCTCGTCGCGCTGCTCGGCGCCGGGGTGGCGCTGCTCGTGCGGCACGCCGCGTCGGCCGCCGGGGCGGTGATGGCCCTGCTCTACGGCCCGTACCTGGTCACCCTCATCGTCAGGATGCCCGTGCACGCCCTGCACCGGGTGCAGAAGATCTCCCCGATGTCGGCGGGCCTCGCCGTGCAGACCACGACGGGCACCGGCACCGCGCCGCTCGCGCCGTGGACGGGCATCGCGGTGCTCGGCGCGTACGCGGCCGGGGCGCTGCTGCTGGGGTGGGCGGCGCTGCGGTGGCGGGACGCGTGACGTGGGGCGCTTTCGAGCCATGGTGCGTTCCTGTGCGTCCCTGTGTGTCCGTTCACAGTCCGCACCCATGCTCCTGACAGCTTCGGCTCCTAGCGTCCCGCCGCATGACTGATACTCAAGAGCCTTCTCAGCAGCGGGACTTGACGCGCCGCAAGGTGCTCGCCGTCGGTGGCGCGGCGGTCGCCGCCGTCGGAGTGGGCGGCACGGCCGCCGCCGGCGGTGCCTTCGCCGACGAGCCGCGGGGCGGCTCCGACGACGCCTGCTACGTCCTCACCACCGAGACCACCGAAGGCCCGTACTACATCGACGCGGACAAGATCCGCCGGGACATCACCGAGGACCAGGACGGCATCCCGCTCTCCCTCACCCTCAAGGTGATCGACGCGGACACGTGCAGGCCGCTGCGGAACGCGGCCGTCGACATCTGGCACTGCAACGCCGTCGGCATCTACTCCGGGTACGAGGCGATGAGCGGCGGCGGACCGGGCGGCGGGACCCCGCCGTCCGGCACGCCGACGGGCGAGCCGCCGACCGGCGCTCCGACCGGCGGCCCCGGCGGGGGCGGGGGCGGCCACCAGGAACCCACCGACGACGAGCGCTACCTGCGCGGCACCTGGCGCACCGACCGGCACGGCGAGGTCACCTTCAGAACGGTCTTCCCCGGCTGGTACCAGGGGCGCTGCGTGCACGTCCACGTGAAGGTGCACGTCGACGGCGAGTGGACCGACGCGGGCTACGAGGGCGGGCACACCTGCCACACCGGCCAGCTGTTCTTCGACGAGAAGTCGGTGCTGGCCGCCGCCGAGGTCGAGCCGTACGCGTCGAACGACACCGTCCGCACCACGCTCGACCAGGACACGATCTACCCGGACAACGGCCACGAGGGCGGGCTGCTGTACCTGGCGTACGACCGCAGGAAGATCGCCCGCGGGGTGCGCGCCCGGCTCACGATGGGCGTCGCACCCGACGAGACGCACGACAGCACCGACACGTTCCCCGGCTCGGGACCGTCGTCGGCGCCGTCGTCGTCAGCGATCAGCTAGCGGCGGGCTCGCCGCCGAAGCGCTCCTTGTAGGACTCCAGGTCCTCGTCGGTGATCTTCGCGAAGAGCACCGGCGGGACCGTGAAGGCGGTGCCCGCGGGGACCGTCGTCAGGGCCTTCGCCTCGTCGGCGGTGACCCAGGTACGGGTGTCGTCGGCGAGGGCGAACGCGGCGCGCATGGCGGCGGCGGACGCCGGGATGAACGGCTCGGAGACCACCGAGTACAGGTGGATGAGGTTCATCGCCGTACGGAGGGTCAGGGCGGCACCCTCCTTGTTCGTCTTGATCTCCAGCCAGGGGGCCTTCTCCTCCAGGTAGGAGTTGCCCGCGGACCACAGGGCGCGCAGCGCCGCGGCGGCCTTGCGGAACTGGAGGGCCTCCATCTGCTCCTCGTACTCGGCGAGCAGCCGGGCGATCTCGTCGCCCAGCTTCTGCTCGGCCTCGCCCGGCTCGCCGCCCTCGGGGACGTCGTCGCCGAAGCGCTTGCGGGAGAAGGACAGGACGCGGTTGACGAAGTTGCCGAGGGTGTCGGCCAGGTCCTTGTTCACCGTCGCCGTGAAGTGCTCCCAGGTGAACGACGAGTCGTCGGACTCCGGGGCGTTCGCGATGAGGAAGTAGCGCCAGTAGTCGGCCGGCAGGATCTCCAGGGCCTGGTCGGTGAAGACACCGCGCTTCTGCGACGTGGAGAACTTGCCCCCGTAGTACGTCAGCCAGTTGAAGCCCTTGAGGTAGTCGACCTTCTTCCACGGCTCGCGGACGCCCATCTCGGTCGCCGGGAACATCACGGAGTGGAACGGGACGTTGTCCTTCGCCATGAACTCCGTGTACCGCACGTCGGAGGCGCCGGCCGGCTCGTACCACCACGACTTCCAGTCGTTGCCCGTGGCGTCCGCCCACTCCTTCGTCGAGCCGATGTACTCGATCGGGGCGTCGAACCAGACGTAGAAGACCTTGCCGTCGGCCGCGAGCTCCGGCCACGTGTCGGCCGGGACCGGGACGCCCCAGTCCAGGTCACGGGTGATCGCCCGGTCGTTCAGGCCCTCGGTCAGCCACTTGCGGGCGATGGAGGACGACAGCTGCGGCCACTCGTCGGCGACCTCGTCGATCCACGCCTCGACCTCGCCCTGGAGCTTCGACTGGAGGAGGAAGAGGTGCTTGGTCTCACGGATCTCCAGCTCGGTGGAGCCGGAGATCGCCGAGCGCGGGTTGATCAGGTCGGTCGGGTCCAGGACGCGGGTGCAGTTCTCGCACTGGTCGCCACGGGCCTTGTCGTAGCCGCAGTGCGGGCAGGTGCCCTCGACGTAGCGGTCCGGGAGGAAGCGGCCGTCGGCGGGCGAGTACACCTGCCGGATCGCGCGCTCCTCGATGAACCCGTTCTCGTTCAGCTTGCGGGCGAAGTGCTGGGTCAGCTCCGCGTTCTGCTCCGACGAGCTGCGGCCGAAGTGGTCGAAGGCCAGGTGGAAGCCGTCGTAGACCGCCTTCTGCGCGTCGTGCGCCTGCGCGCAGAACTCGGCGACCGGCAGGCCCTGCTCCTTCGCGGCGAGCTCGGCGGGGGTGCCGTGCTCGTCCGTCGCGCAGATGTACAGGACGTCGTGGCCGCGCTGGCGCAGGTAGCGGGCGTACACGTCGGCCGGGAGCATGGACCCCACCATGTTGCCCAGGTGCTTGATCCCGTTGATGTACGGAAGGGCGCTGGTGATGAGGTGTCGAGCCATCGGGGGCTGCTCCCAAGTCGTGACGATGCGTTGCGCGGAGTGGCGCGGAGTAAGGGTTTCCGTCCGCTGAATCTAGAAATCGTAGCCGACATGGCGCGGCCGCCCGCGCGGTGTTTTACCGTGCGGACGGCCGTGGGCCTTCTTGTGGTTGTTGCTCGCGGTTGCCCGTGGTCGCCGGTGTGCCTTACGGGCGCCAGGTCGCCAGGAGGCCCTTGTACAGCTCGGCGTCCGTCAGCTCGCGCGGGGCCGGGCCCGCGTGGAAGTAGCCGGCGTTGTCCGCCTTCAGCTTGCGCAGGTAGTCGAAGCCCTTGGCGTCGGGGTCGCCGAACGCGACGAACTGGAAGTGGATCGGGCGGCTCGCCGCCTTCGCCAGGGCCTCGTTCGCCGGGCGCTGGACGTCCGGGGGGCCGTCCGTCTGGAAGACCACCAGGGCCGGGGCGGTCGGGTCGGCGCTCTTCTCGTGGTGGGCGACGACCTCCTCGATCGCGCGGTGGTAGCTGGTGCGGCCCATCCGGCCCGCGGCCGCGTGCCACTCGTCGATCTTGGTCTCGTACGTGTCGTCGAGCGTGAGGTCGCCCGTGGCGTCGATGTCCGTCGAGAAGAAGACGGTGTGGACGGTGGGGGTCTCGCGGGCGTCCAGGTGGGCGGCGAGGGCGAGGGTCTGCTCGGCGAGGGCCGCGGCGGAGCCGTCCTTGTAGTACGGGCGCATGGAGCCGGAGCGGTCCAGTACGAGGTAGACCGTGGCTCGGGTGCCGGTGAGGTCGCGCTTCTTCAGCTCTGCGCCGGCCGCCTTGTAGGCCGTGGCCAGGCCCGGGGCCCGGGTCTTCACGCGGGTGGCCGGGTGAGCGGGTTTGCCGTGGGCCGGGGCGGGGGTTTCCGCCGCGACGGGGTCGACGTCGTCGCTCTCTTCGGCGTGGGCCGGGGTTGCGGTTTCTTCGGCCTGTACCGGGGTTGCGGTTTCTTCGGCGTCGGCCGGGGCCGGGGTCTCTGCCGCGACGGGGTCGACGTCGTCGCTCTCCTCGGCCTGCACCGGGGGTGCGGTCTCTTCGGCCTGTGCCGGGACGGGGGTCTCTGCCGCGACGGGGTCGGCGCCCTCGTCCTCGGTGCGCGGCACCGGGGGCTGTGCCCACCCGTCCCGCCCTGCGGGACGATTGCCCACAGCGGTGGAGACTTCGGCCTCCGCGTCTTCGGCCGGTGCCGGGGTGTCGGCGGCGGTGGAGACTTCGGCCTCCGGCTCCGGTTCCGGTTCCGGCTGCTCGGCCTGCGCCTCGGCCTCGGCAGCGGGAGCAGCCTCGGTCTCGGCCTCCGGTTCCGGCTTCTCGGCCTGGGTCGGGGTGTCGGCGGTCGGGGCCGGGGTCTCGGCGGCCTGGGCCGAGGTCTCGGCCGTCGGGGCCAGGGTCTCGGGCTCCGGTTCGGTCGCCTGGGGCGGGACCTCGGTGGCGAGCGGCGTCTCGGGCTCGGGCTCCTGCGCCGGGGTCTCGGCGGCGGGCTCGTCGGCCTGGGCCGGGGGCTCGGTCTCGGCGGCGGGCTCGTCGGCCTGGGCCGGGACCTCGGGGGTCGGCTCCGGTTCCGTCGCCTGGGCCGGGACCTCGGGTGTGGTGGATTCGGCGGACGCCGGGGTGCGGGGTTCCGGGATCGGGTCCGGTGTGGTGCGGGACGGCTTGGGGACCGTCACGTTGTCGAAGGCCGCCGCGACCAGGTCGTCCGCGGCCTCGTCGTCCTTCGCCGCAGGCTCGGCCGGTGTCTCGCCCTTCGCGGGAGCGGGTACCTTCGGCTGTTCCGCGGATGCGGACGCGGCCGGCGTCGGCTCCTGCTCGGTGACGGCCGGTGCGGTCTCGTCCCGTTTGCGGGACCGCCCGAACGCGTTCCGCAGCAGATCCAGAATGCCCATGTGCGCAACCTTCCGCATGAGTTGTCCCCACGTCCCTGGAACCCCTGGCCAGGGCGGACACGTAAGGTTAGCCGCCGCCGACCGTGATCTTGGGAAGGGTCGGCCCGATCGGGGGAGCGCGCAACTGCCGCCCGCCCCGCACAGGTTCACCCCGCGTTCATCCGACGTCCCCCTCGCCGCACCTCTACGCGCCTAGCGTCACGCCCACACGGATCGCAAAGGGGAGGAAAAGCGTGCGCAAAACGCTGCCGATGGTCGAGGTCAACGGCGGGCATCCCGGGGGGCGTTCGGCGATGACCTGCCGGTTCCGGTGCGGTGACGCCTGCTTCGGCGAGGTGCCGAACACCAGCGACAACGAATACGTCGGCGACGTCATCGCCGGAGCCCTCAGCCGGCGCTCCCTGATGCGCACGGCCGCCGTGGTGACCGTGGCCGCCGCGGCGGGTTCGGCCGTCGTCGGCACGGGCGCCGCCCCCGCGCGGGCCGCCACCCCGTCGGCGTACGGGCACGGCGGTGGTGAACGCGGAGCGCGCGGCCTGCGGTTCACGCCCGTCGCGCCGAACACCGCCGACACCGTGACCGTCCCGGCGGGCCACGCGCAGAACGTCGTGATCCGGTGGGGCGAGCCCATCCTGCGCGGCGCGCCCGCGTTCGACCCGGAGAAGCAGACGGCCAGGGCGCAGGCCGGGCAGTTCGGTTACAACAACGACTTCCTGAGCCTGCTGCCGCTGCGCGGGGAGCGCGGCCGGCAGGTGCTCGTCGCCAACCACGAGTACACCGACGAAGTGCTGATGTTCCGCGGCTACGACCCGGCCAACCCGACGCGTGAGCAGGTCGAGGTGGCGTGGGCCGCGCACGGTCTGTCCGTCGTCGTGGTCGAGGAGAGCCGCAGGAGCGGCGCGCTGAACGCGGTCACCCGGCACCACCTCAACCGCCGGCTCACCGCCACCAGCCCGTTCCGGCTGTCCGGTCCGGTCGCGGGCAGCGCGCTCGTCCGCACGAAGGCCGACCCGCGCGGCACCACCGTCCTCGGCACGCTCAACAACTGCTCGGGCGGCACCACCCCGTGGGGCACCACGCTGCACGGCGAGGAGAACTTCAACCAGTACTTCGCCAACGCCCAGGACGTGACCGACCCGACGACCGCCGCCCGCCTCAAGCGGTACGGCGTCGCGGGCGGCGCCTCCGAGCGCAAGTGGGAGCGGTTCGACGAGCGCTTCGACCTCACCAAGGAGCCGAACGAGGTCAACCGGTTCGGGTGGGTCGTGGAGCTCGACCCGTACGACCCGGAGTCCACACCCCGCAAGCGGACGGCGCTCGGCCGGTTCAAGCACGAGGCGGCGCAGCCCCGGCTGACCGACGACGGGCGGCCCGTCGTCTACATGGGCGACGACGAGCGCTTCGACTACTTCTACAAGTTCGTCAGCAGCAAGCGCGTCGCCAAGGGCACCTCGCGCGCCGCGCACGAGCACAACCTGTCGCTGCTCGACGAGGGCACCCTCTACGTCGCCAGGCTCAGCGGGAACTCGCCCGCGAGCGAGATCGACGGCAGCGGGACTCTTCCCTCCGACGGGGAGTTCGACGGCTCCGGTACGTGGATCCCGCTCGCCACCGCCTACGCAGGCGGCCGGGCCGTCTCGCACGTCGACGGCATGACCGCCGACGAGGTCTACCTCTTCACGCGGCTCGCCGGTGACAAGGCGGGCGCCACCAAGATGGACCGGCCCGAGGACATCGAGCCGTCGCCGCGCACCGGCAAGGTGTACGTCGCGCTCACCAACAACACCGACCGCGGCAAGGCGGGCAAGGCCGGCGCCGACGAGGCCAATCCGCGCAACCTCAACAAGCACGGCCAGGTCCTCGAACTCACCGAGCACCGCGACCGCGCGGAGGCGCTGTCCTTCGGCTGGTCGCTTTTCCTGGTCGCCGGTGACCCGGAGGACCCGGCGACGTACTTCGCCGGGTTCCCGAAGGAGCAGGTCAGCCCCATCTCCTGCCCGGACAACGTCGCCTTCGACCCGCACGGCAACCTGTGGATCTCCACGGACGGCAACCAGCTCGGCTCCCACGACGGCCTGTTCGGCGTCGCCACCCGCGGCGAGCGGCGCGGTGAGCTGAAGCAGTTCCTCACCATGCCGAACGGCGCCGAGACCTGCGGCCCGCTCGTGCAGGACCGGCGCGTGATCGTCGCCGTGCAGCACCCGGGCGAGGTCGACGGCGCCTCCGTCGAGAAGCCCGCGAGCGCCTGGCCGGACGGACCGGGCCGGATCGTGCGGCCCTCGGTGGTGTCCGTGTGGCGCGAGGACGGCCGCGACATCGGCGTCTGAGCGGGCATGGCTGTTGGGGCGCTCCCCCGTGGGCGCCCCAACAGCCGGTCCGTGTCCGTGAGTTACGTGCTCCGCGTGTGTCGCGTCAGTTGTGGTTCTTGCGGCGGTACATAGCGAAGCCCAGGCCGGCCGCACCGACCGCCGCCGCGCCGGCTCCCGCCGCGATCAGCGGGGTGCTGTCGGTGCCGCCCGAGGTGTGCGCCGAGACGTTCTCCGCGCCCGCCTTCACCCCGCCCTGGGGGAGGGTGCGGGTCCCGGTGCTGCTGCCGGTGCCGGTGTTGCCGCTGGTGCCGCTGCCGGAGTGCGTCCGCGGGGCCGGCTCGGTGTGCTGCGTCTTCTTGTGGGCGGCGTCCAGCCACGACGTGACGGCGCCGTTCGGCTTCAGGGCGACGTGCAGGCCGTTGTTCTGGCCGTACGCCGTCCTGTTGTTCGCGTCGAGGGTGTCGATCCGCTGGCCGTGGGCGAAGACGTCGGCCTGGTAGTGGCAGGTGTCCAGCTTGTAGACCTTGGCGACGGAGACGCCGTCGGCGAGCCGGACCGTCTTCACGTACTGGCGCTTGTGGTCCGGGGCGGGCTTCGCGTCCTTCTTCGCGGTGACCTTGCCGTCGCTGGTCAGCGTGAACGTGTAGTTGTCGATCTTGGTGGACTTGCTGCCGTCGAAGGCCGTGAGGTGGCCCTTGACCGTGCCGTGGTGCGAGATGTCGGCCTTGGCGGCCCGCGCCGACGCGTTCACCTGGACCTTCGCGGACCAGCCGTCGGCGAACCTCTGCACGCCCTTGGACTCCCAGCCGCCGACGACCGGGTCCTTCGCGTCCTTCTTCGCGGTGACCTTGCCGTCGCTGGTCAGCGTGAAGGTGTAGCCGTCGATCTTCTTCGTGGCGTCGTCGACGTACGCCGTGAGGTGGCCCTTGACCGTGCCGTTCCGGGAGAGGTCGGCCTTGGCGGTGCGTGCCGACGCGTTGACCTTCACGTCCGCGGTCCAGCCGTGGCCGAGGTCCGTGGTGCCCTTGGACTCCCAGCCGCCCGGGACCGGGGGCTGCGTCCGGTCGCCGCTGGAGTCCTGGTCGGCGGTGAGCTGCCCGTCGGGGGTGAGCTGGAAGACGTAGCCGCCGGTGGTGGTCGTGGCCGTCGAGCCGTTGGCCTTGAGGGTGGTGACCAGGGCGCCTGCCTTGAATATGTCGGCCTCCGCGCCGTTGCCGCCGACGCTGTAGACCTTGGCGGAGAAGCCCTCGGCCAGGTCGGTCGACCTGATCAGCTGCCGCGCGTTCTGGTCCGTGCCGTTCTGGTCCGTGCCGTTCTGGTCCGGGGTGGCCTGGTCCTGGCCGTCGGTGCCGTTCTGGCCCTGGTCCTCGTTCTGGTTCTGGTTCTGGTTCTGGTTCTGCGACTGGTCGTCGGAGGCGACCGGCTGGGGCGTGGTGTCCGCGAACGCGGCCGTGGCGGGGACGGCCAGTGCGGCGATGGCACCGGTGGCGATGGCGGCGGTGCGGAAGGTGCGTCGGGTGGCGCGCATGGGTGCTTCCCTCGTGGCTCGTGCCGGCCTTGCGGCCAGTGACTCAATGTCCGTGTCTGCGCCTTTTGCGGCGTCGACGGATATGAAGTTAGAGCCGCCACATGTGCGTGGTCCGTCGGTCGTGTAACAGCCGTGCCGACACTCGCCCGCGCTCCGGTAACTGGCGCGAAACCGCAGGTCAGGCCGGGTCCTGGACCTTGGGCCCGATTGTCGTGGGACCAAGGTCGGTGCCCAGGTGCGCGAGGCGTTCCCGGTAGGCGGGGGACTGCCGCGCCGCCTCCCAGTACGCGGCCCGCAGCTGCGGGTGGACCGCGTCGAGCACGGCCTCGGTGCGGGCCGCCAGCAGCAGGCGTACGCCGACGGGGTCGCCGTGCAGCGGACGGACCGCCATGTCGGGGCGGGAGCGTGAGGTGGGCTGGCAGAGCGTGACCACCTCGCCGGTGGCGACGAGAGAGGCCGCGGTGAGGTAATCGCCTTGCAGGACACGGGGGTTGAGGCCGGCCGCGCGCAGGGCCCGCAGCAGCCCGTCCCACTCGCCGTCCACCGTCGGGTCGACCATCCACCGGTCGTCGGCCAGATCGCTGAGGCGGACGACCGGCTGGCGGGCGGCGGGGTGGTCGGTGGCGAGGGAGACGAACTGGGGCTCGCGCTCCACCAGGACCCGGCAGACGAGTCCGGCCGGGATCCGCAGCGGATGGCCCTCGACCTCGTGCACGAACGCCACGTCGAGGCGGTCCTCGTCGACCATGCGCAGCAGGGCGTGCGCGGAGACGTCCATGCGCAGCGTCGGCTCGTCCGCGTCGCCGGGCGGGCCGGTGCGCAGGCGGCGCAGCCAGCCGGGCAGGGCGCGGCTCGCGGTGGAGCCGATCCGCAGCCGGCCCGCTGCCTCGGCTGCCGCGGCCGCCGCCGCGCGGGTCTCGTCGACCAGGCCGCGCAGCCCCTCGACGAGCGGTCGGGCCCGGGTGAGCAGGACGCGGCCGAGCGGGGTGGGGCGGCAGCCGGTACGTTCCCGGGTGAACAGCCGGCCGCCGAGGAACTCCTCCACGCGGCGCAGTTGTGTGCTCAACGCGGGCTGGGTCATGCCCAGTTGGCGGGCGGCCTTGTGCAGGCTGCCGGTGTCCTCGATCACGCACAGGACGCGCAGGTGGCGCACCTCCAGCTCCATGGAGGTCGAGGGTAGGGCGGGTGTCGCGGCCACGCCAGGCGGCAACTGGCCGCTCCCGGAACGGCGTTGGTGGGTGATAACCCCGTGTTATCGCCAAGTGCCATCATTCCCACGGGCCCCGCGCGCCCCCACACTCTCTTGCATGACCATGACACCACCCCCCACGTCCAAGGTCGTCCGTCTCCTCGCGTGCGCGTTCGGCGCGGGGCTCACCGTCACCGCGCTCGCGGCCGGGCCCGCGACCGCATCCCCCCAGGCCACCGCCCCCGCACAGGCCCGTTACACCGGGTCCGCGGAGGACGCCGCCGCCAACAAGGCGTTCTTCGAGGCGGTCGTGAAGTCCGTCGCGGCCAAGCGCGCCGCGCACCCCGGTGCCGCGGCCGTCACCGTCACGTACGACGCGTCCGGCGCACCCAGTTTCCAGCAGCAGATAGCGAACAGCGCGTCCATCTGGAACGCGTCCGTGTCGAACGTGAAGCTCCAGGCGTCGTCCGGCGGAGGTGACTTCGCGTACTACGAGGGCAACGACGCGCGCGGGTCGTACGCCTCCACCGACGGGCACGGCGGCGGCTACATCTTCCTGGACTACGCGCAGAACCAGCAGTACGACTCGACGCGCGTGACGGCGCACGAGACCGGGCACGTGCTGGGGCTGCCGGACCACTACGAGGGTCCGTGCAGCGAGCTCATGTCCGGGGGCGGGCCCGGGCCGTCCTGCACGAACCCGAACCCGGACGCGAACGAGCGGGCCCGGGTGAATTCGCTCTGGGCCAACGGTCTGGCGAAGGCCCTCCGGGGGGCGGGGGTGACGATCGGGTAGGCCGTGTGACGCCGCCGGCTGCGGGGCGGTGGGGCTTCTCGCGCAGTTCCCCGCGCCCCTGAAGCCGGTCCCGGCTGCCGGGTTGCGTTCTCGTCGCGGGCCGCGGCTCTCGTCGTGGTTGCTCGCGCAGTTCCCCGCGCCCCTGGAGCATGCGGCTCCGCCGCAGCTCCATCGGGCGCCCCTGAGATGGCGCACGCAGTGCGCATCTCAGGGGCGCGGGGAACTGCGCGGCCAGCCACACTCAGCCCGCGGTCGGCAGCTCGGCGGTGGGCCCTCCCCGGACGCCGATCGCGCGGGCGGCCGCGACCTCCTGGCGGACGTGTTCCAGGACTCCGTCCCGGGGGCCGGCCGGGCCGAACTCGGCGCGGACCTCCTCCAGGGTCACCGAGGACCGGATCCCGTCCGCGAGCTCCCGCAACTGCACCGCCACCTCGGCCACCTCCCCGGACCCCGGAGGCGCCGAACCGTGCCGCACCCGGACCCGCGCCGCGGTGGTCGCGTCCACGATGCGCTCCACCGCGACGACGAGGGGCCACCAGGCCGCCGCCCGCCTCCCCGTGGGCGGCGGCTCGGTGAGTGCCCGCTGGAACTCGGCCCGGACCACCGACAGGTCCCGGTACAGGCGGCGCCGCATCCGCGCCCGGTCGGCCGCGTCCACGTCCCCGCCCGAGGCGGAGCCGAACGCGCACTCCACGTACGCCGCCGTGTCCGCGACCGCGTCCGCGAGCCGGTCGCCGATCCGGGTGTGCCAGCTCTCCGGCCACAGCAGATAACCCGCCACGAGCGCGATCGCGCACCCCATCAGGCTGTCCAGGAGCCGCGGCCACAGCAGGGCCGTGCCCTGGTGGTTGAGGATGTCCGACAGGAGCAGGATCACCGGGGTGATGGCCGCCGTCTGGAAGCCGTAACCGCGCGGGGTGAGCGCCGGGATCAGCGGCGCGAGCAGCACCATCGCGGGCACGTCCCACCAGCCGAGCGGCACCTCCGAGAGCACGGCCGCCGCCACGACCAGGCCCACCGCCGTGCCGAGCGCGCGCAGCACGGCCCGCGAGAACACCGACCCGAAGTCCGGCTTCATGACGAACGTGATCGTCAGCGCCACCCAGTACGAGCGCGGCACCGGGACGATCGAGACGAGTGCCTGCGCGATGCCGATGCACAGGGCAAGGCGCAGCCCGTACCGCCAGGAGGCGCCGGACAGCAGGACGTTGCGGACGCCGCGGCGCAGCCGCACCCGCAGCGCCGCCGGGCGGCCGAGCCGGTCGTCGACGTTGGTGAAGTCGGCGTCGCCGCGCCGGGAGGCGACCTCGGCGGCGTGCCGCAGCGCGTGGTTGACGGCGCGCGACGCGGGCCCTTCCGGCTCGGGCAGGCCGAGCGGCTCCGGTCCGACGGGCCGCCCGGCGGCGATGGCGTCGGCGATCCTGCGTACCGCGGCGGGCACGGCGGGCGGCAGCGGGATCCCGCACTGGTGGGCGGCGGGCGCGGCCTCCACGACGGGGGTCACCGCGTTCAACTGGCTGACCAGGCGCACCAGTTCCGGATTGCGGCCGTGCGCGAGCGTGCGCCGGGAGAGCACCAGGTCGTAGGCCTGGTTGAGGGACTGGGTGACCGCGATCCGGGTCTCCGCGTACGGGAGGGGGTCGCCGGCGGCGGCCTCCAGGAGGTTGGCGACACCGCGGTACGTCGCCGCGACCGCGGCCCGCTCCGGGACACCGCCGCGCAGCGGCCACGCGAGCAGGGTGAGCAGCAGGACGAGCAGGCCGCCGCTCGTCATCAGGAGGGGCGCCAGCCACCATGCGCCGGGCATCGGCAGGCCCGCGCCCACCACGCAGTTGAGCAGCAGGAGCAGTCCGGAGACGGAGGCGACCGCGCCGATCGTGGAGATCATCCCGGACACCAGGGCGACCGCCGTGACCACCACGACCGCGAGCCAGCCCTGGCCGAAGACCAGCGACCCGACCGTCACGCCGAGCGCGCCGAACAGCTGCGGCACGGCGATGTTGAAGATGCGCATCCGGTAGGCGTCGGCGGTGTCGCCGATGACGCCGGACAGGGCGCCCATCGAGGCGAGGGCGCCGTAGGCGAACCGGTCCGTGGCCAGGCCCACCGCCAGCGGCGCGGCCATCGCCACGGCCGCCCTCGCCACGGCGGCCCACGGGACGGGCGCGCGCTGCGGCTTCAGGGTTCTGGCCAGCCAGTCCGGGGGCGTGAGGTGGGGCGGCATGCGGTCATTATGCGATCTTTCGGTCAGCCCACGGGATGCCGCCCCTGACCTCGCTCCTCAGCCGCCGGATCAGCCGCCGGATCAGTCGCCGGAGGTGCTCGGCGGTGTGTGCAGCGTCAGGTCCGCCAGTACCGCCCGGTGGTCGGTGTCCGCCAGTTCCAGGAAGCGCACGTCCTCCGCAGAGAAGTCCGGGCCCACCAGCACGTGGTCGATCTGGGTGCCGAGCGGGGCGGGGGCCGAGGACGGCCAGCTCGGGGTGCGGGAGGCACCGGCCAGCCGGCTCGCGTCGCGCAGCGAACCCGCGGCGAGGATCCGGCGGAACGCCGCGTGGTCCTGCGTCGCGTTGAAGTCCCCGGCGACGACGGTCGGTTCGTCCGCGCCGTGCGCCGCGAAGTCCGCGAGCCGGCCCAGCTCGCGCCGCCACACCCCGGTCTGCCCCGGCAGCGGCGGCATCGGGTGCGCCAGCTGGAGCCGCACGGAGTGCCCCCGCACGTCGGCCGTCGCGCCCGGCATGCCCATCGTCCCGGCCACCCCGGGCGCCGCCTTCAGCGGGAACACGCTGAGGATCACGGAGCCCTCGGAGCCGCCCGCCCGCACGGCCTGCCGGTAGGGGTAGGCGGTCTCCAGGGAGTCGCGGGCCAGCGAGTCCTGGCACTCGTAGTCGCACTCCTCGACGAAGACGATGCCGGGCCTGTGCCGGGTGATCGCGTCGATCAGCGCGTCGGTGCCGCGGCCGAACTGCACGTTCGAGGCCAGCACCCGGATGCCGGAGACGGGTGCGCTGCTCGGCTCGGAGTCCGATCCGTACGGCTCCATGAACCAGGCGAGCGAGCCGAGCACGACGACGCCCCACACCATGCCGGTGCGCCACCGCGAGAGCAGGGCGATGAGCAGCGCCGCCACCGTCGGCACCGTCAGCCAGGGCAGGAACGCGAGGAGCTGCGGCACGGGCGTGATGCCGTCGGTGTCCGCGGCGCGGCAGCCGGCGACCGCGCTGACCCCGGCCAGCAGCAGCCCGGCCGCCCACGCACCGGCCCTGCCCACGCGGCGGCGCCCGGCGTCCTGGGGTGCGTACCCCAGGGCGTCGGGCGCTTCGTCGGTGATGTGGCCCTGGTCCAAGGTCCGGCCTTCCGTCGGGAGTTCAGCTGGGGATGTCAGCTGGATCCTCCCGGTAAGACGGCCGGGCGGGCCAGAAGGTTCTCAGGCGGTCCGGCGGCTGCCGCCGGTGTCGGTGGCCAGCGCCCAGATGACGAAGACGCCGATGCCGATGGAGATGACCGACCAGATCGGCGCGTAGGGCAGGAACATGAAGTACTCGACGATGTAGAGCGCGGCGAGGCCGATGCCCGCGCCGCGCGCCCAGTCGGAGCCCTTGAGGATGCCCCAGCCGGTGACCGCCACGAGGATGCCGACGACCAGGTGGATCCAGCCCCACGTGGTGAGGTCGAAGGAGTAGAGGTAGTCGCCGACGCGGCCGTAGACGTCGTCCCTGGCGATGCCCGAGATGCCGTTGAGGATGCCCAGGGCGCCGCTGACCAGCATGAGGACGCCGGCGAACACCGTGCCGCCGGTGGCCCAGCCGCTGCCCGCGCCGTCGCCGCGGGTGGGGTCGGGGGTGCGCTTGCGGTGGTCGGCGGACCAGGCGGCGGGGTCGGGGCCCGGGTCAGGTGTTGCGTTGGGGGTGGTCTGGCTCATGGTGGGTGCCTCCTCGCGTCACCGGAATGTTCGCTCCGGGGTCGTCCGACGGCACGTCAGGAGCGGCCGAACGGGTGCCGGGCAGCCCGTACCTGCCGGTCAGCCACGACGCGAGCGCCACCGCGGCGGCCACCCCGACGATCACCCACGAGGCGGTCCGCATCGACGACGTCAGCGCGTCGTAGACGGCGCCCGCCGCCGCCTTGTCGGAGGCCGTGGACAGGTCGTCGAGGGTGAGCGAGCGGGCGATCGTCAGCGCGAGGAGGAGGGCGGCCGCGCCCAGCGCCGCGCCGAGCGCGGTCCAGGTCACCGCGGTGCGCCGGCGGACGGCGAGCGCCAGGCCCGCGACGGCGAACACGACGGCGGCCAGCGGCAGCCACAGACCGGCGACCTGGAGCATCCGGATCCCCTTGCGCAGCGTGTCGAGGTCACCGGCCGACATGAGGGTGATCTCGGTGTGGGTGACCGGGATCTGCGCCGCGAACGGCACGCCGTCGGCCTCCAGCTGCCGTTTGACCTGCTCGGTGACGGGGGCCAGGTCGATGGTGACGGCGTCGGTGCTGCCGTCGTCGAGGGCCTGCTGCACCGCGTCGTGGGCGGCCCGGTTCGCGGTGTTCCACGCCGTGCGGAACGCGGCGGTGTCGGTGAACGAGACGACCGCGTCGTGCAGGTACTGCTCCAGCGTCGACTGGAGCGGGCCGACGTCGATGTTCTTGAGGATCCCGGTGGTCACCGCGTCCGCGACCGCGCTCCGCACCGCCGGGTCCTCGGCGAGCGGCGCCATCGCGGCGACGTACCGGTCGCCGTCGCCGATCTCGTACTTCGCCCAGGTGGACAGCGTGCCCAGCGGCACCAGGAGGCAGGCGAGGACGAGGAGGACGGTCGAGGCGGTTCGTCGGATCACCGTTCCAGGCAAGGCCCCGGCCGCGCCGGACGCGACCGGGGACGGGCATACGGCCTACCGGCCGCCGCGCTCACTTGCGGTTGTAGAGCCGCATCGTCACCGGCCCGAACACGGCCACGAGCAGCGCCGCCCAGCCCAGCGACCAGAGCACCTCGGACGTGGGCCAGTCGCCCTCCATCAGGCCGCGCACGGCGGACGCGACGTGGGTGACCGGGTTGTTGTTCACGAACGCCTGCAGCCAGCCCGGCATCGTCTCCGGCTTCACGAAGATGTCGCTCAGGAACGTCAGCGGGAAGATCACCATCATGCTGACGCCCATCACGGACTTCTCGGTGCGCAGCAGCAGCCCGAACATCGTCCAGATCCAGGAGAACGCGAACGAGAAGACGAGCAGCAGCGCCACGCCCGCCAGCACGCCGGGGACCCCGCCGTCCGGCCGGAAGCCCATGACCAGGCCGACCACGAGCAGCACGACGGACGCGATCGTGTAGCGCAGGGCGTCGCCGAGCAGATAGCCGACCATGACCGCGGGCCGCCAGATCGGCAGCGTACGGAACCGGTCGAAGACGCCCTTCTCGATGTCGGTGTTGACCGAGACGCCGGTGTACATCGTGATCATCACGACCGACATCACGAGGATGCCGGGGAGCAGGTACTGGATGTACTCGCTCGGAGAGCCGGCCAGGGCGCCGCCGAACAGGTACGTGTACATCAGCACCATCATGATCGGGAACGCCGTGACGTCGAAGAGCTGCTCCGGCACGTGCTTGATCTTCAGGATCGCCCGCCAGCCGAAGGTGAGCGATGCGGACAGGGCGCTCGGCCGCGGCGGGCGCTCGGTGGCGACGAGCAGCGCGGCGAGGGATTCGGCGCTGACCGGCGCGAGTTCCTGCGCCTCGACGGTGGGGGTGGTGGTGCTCATGCTGTCGCCTCCTCGGGCGTGCGGTCGGTCAGGGCGAGGAACACCTCGTCGAGGCTGGGCTGGCCGAGGGAGAAGTTGTCGACGGTGATGCCGGCCGCGGCCAGCTCGGCGAGGGCGCGCGAGGCCTGCTCGGCGGCGCCGCGGTCGCTGTCGGAGACGCGCGCGGTGAGCGCCACCGGGTCCGGCTCCAGCTGCACGTGCGCGTCCAGGGCCGTGCTCAACAGGCGCTCCGCCTCCGGGCGTCGGTGCGCGTCGCGCAGCCGGACGTGGACGGAGCCCGCGCCGACCGACGACTTCAGTTCGCCCTTGGTGCCCTCGGCGATCACCCGGCCCCGGTCGATCACGGCGATCCGGGCCGCCAGCTGGTCGGCCTCGTCCAGGTACTGGGTGGTCAGCAGGACGGTGGTGCCCTGGGCGACGACCGCGCGGACGATCTCCCACACCTGGTTGCGGCTGCGCGGGTCGAGTCCGGTGGTCGGCTCGTCGAGGAAGAGCAGATCGGGGGTGTTCAGGATGGACGCGGCGATGTCGATGCGCCGCCGCATGCCGCCCGAGTAGTTCTTCACCTGGCGTCCCGCGGCGTCCAACAGGCCGAAGGCGCTGAGGAGTTGGTCGGAGCGGGCCGCCGCGGCCCGGCGGCCGTGGCCGGTCAGCCGGGCCAGCAGGACCAGGTTCTCGTGGCCGGTCAGGTCCTCGTCCACCGACGCGTACTGCCCGGTCAGGCTGACCCGGGAGCGGACCGCGTCGGCCTCGCGCGTCACGTCGTGCCCGAAGACGTGGGCCTCGCCCGCGTCGGGCCGCAGCAGCGTGGCGAGCATCTTGACGGTGGTGGTCTTGCCCGCGCCGTTCGGCCCGAGCACGCCGTAGACGGTACCGGCCGGGACGGTCAGGTCGACGCCGTCGACGGCGCGGGTGTCTCCGAAGACCTTCACCAGGCCCGCGGTCTCGATGGCGATGGTGCTCGTGCTCATGTCGGGTGCCCCTCTCGGTCACGTCACAGAGGAAGACCCGCGGCGCCGCCAGAACTCATCGCTCCGGTGGAGCACTGGGCCGAACGGGTGTTTCCTGGACGTGGGGAGCTAGGAGGCCGATCATGCGCCGAACGACTCCGGCCGCTCTTGCCGCGGCGACCCTGCTGACGGGCGGCGTGCTCGCCGTCACCGCCGCGGTCCCGGCCAGTGCGAACAGTGGTGGCGACGTCGTCTGGGGGACCGTCGTCTCCCGGTCCGACCTCAACCTCCGCTCGGGACCGAGCACTTCGGACGCCGTCGTCTACCGGATGGCGCCGGGCAGCGTGGACCGCATCGAGTGCGCGACCGGCGGCTCGTCGGTGCACGGGAACTCCACCTGGTACTGGTTCACCGGCGCCCACGGCTGGGCCAGCGCCGCCTACGTGGACACCGGCGGACGCTCCGTGCCCAGCTGCGACGGCTCCTCGGTGCCGTGCCCGCCCGACGGACAGCAGCAGGGCGGCAGCCCGAGCGGCTGGTGGTTCCGCTCGGACTACCGCGTCGAGTTCGGGGTCACGTACTAGGGCGACGGGCCCTGGTCACGCGGGCACCGTCACACGTACTCGCTCGCCGAGTAGTAGCGGTAGTACGTCGCCGTGAACGTGGCGGCCGCGATCATCGCGCCGAACACCACCGACCACAGGATCGCCGGGTTCGACAGGCTGTGCAGGAAGCCGACGGCGACGCCCGCGAAGACCGCCCAGGCGCCGGCCCGCGCGAGGAAGTGCCGGCCCGCCTGCTGCTTCGACCAGTGGTGGATGCCGAAGCAGAGCGCCGCGACGAGGATGCCGGTGACGAAGCCCAGCGCGATGTTGCCGCCGGTGACCTCGCCGCCGAACCGCTGGATGCTCGCCGCCCAGAAGCCGTACGCGATGCCGGCGAGAACCGGCAGGACGACGGCGGCACTGGTCGGGGAGAGGGCCGCGCCGCCGGTGCGACGTCGGGGTGCGGGTGCCGCGTGCTGAGCCATGACTGGCTCCTTTCTGCGTGCCCCCCTGGTACCCCCCGTCCCGTCTTCCATTGACCGCCGGTGGCGTACGTTCCGCAACATGCGGGAGCCGGGCCGCCGTGTTTCGCTGAGGCCATGAACATCCTGCTGCTCGGCGCCACCGGCATGGTCGGCAGCCGCATCGCCGCCGAGGCCGTCGGCCGGGGCCACCGGGTCACCGCCGTCAGCCGCTCCGGCGGCTCCCCCGTGCCCGGCGTCACGGCGGCCGCCGCCGACGTCACCGACCCGCTGAAGGTGGGCGAGCTGGCCGCCGGCCACGACGCCGTGGGCTCCGCGATCGCACCGCCGCGCGACGGCTCCGACCCGCAGGCGCCGTTCCTCGCGCTCAACCAGATCCTGGTCGACGGGGTGCGCAGGTCAGGGGTGTCCCGGCTGGTCGTCGTGGGCGGCGCGGGCAGCCTGGAGGTCGCTCCCGGGCAGGCGCTGGCCGAGCAGCCCGGCTTCCCGGACGCCTACCTCGGCGAGGCGCTCGCCCACCGCGACGTCCTCGCCTATCTGCGCACGGTCGACGACCTGGACTGGACGTACATCTCACCGGCCGCCGAGATCGCGCCGGGCGAGCGCACCGGCGAGTTCCGGATCGGCGGCGACCGGCTCATGACGGATCCGGCGGGCAACAGCCGGATCAGCGCCGAGGACTACGCCGTCGCCTTCGTCGACGAGATCGAGCGGGACGCCCACTCCAGGGGCCGGATGTCCGTCGCGTACTGACCCCGGCCGTCGTACAGGGCGGCGTCCTCGGCGCTGGCGAAGGCGCTCGTACGGGACGCCGTCCGCCGGATCACGGTGACCGCCGCGTCGTCGGACGGCGGGCCGTGCCGGTGCGCGTGCAGGTCCTCGGCGAGCAGCCGCAGCAGCGCGCCGGGCGGCGCCTGCGCGATCTCCGGGGTGATCAGCCGGGCCATCCGCTCCCGTACGGGATAGAACGCGCCGGACGCGTCCCGGCACTCGGTGACGCCGTCGGTGAACAGCACGAGCGTGTCGCCGGGGCGCAGCGGCAGCCGCACCGTCTCCGGGGCGTCGCCGCCCAGCGGGCCCATGCCCAGCGGCAGGCCGGGCGGCAGCTCGGGGGTGCGCACGGAGCCGTCGGGGGAGACGAGCAGCGGCGGCTCGTGCCCGAAGTCGACGACGTCGACGTACTCCGCGGCGGGGTCGGGCGGGAAGTGCAGCAGCAGCGCGGTGGAGAAGGCGTCGGCGCGCTCGCTGTCCTGGGTGACGCGGGTCCACGCGTTGTAGCGCTGCATGGCGATCTCCAGGCGGTGGGCCACCTCCGCCAGCGGTTCCTCGTGGTAGGCCGCCTCCCGGAACGCGCCCAGCAGCGACGCCGACGCGGACACGGCGGGCAGGCCCTTGCCGCTGACGTCGCCGAGCACCGCGCGCAGCCCGTACGGCGAGGGCTGGAAGTCGTACCAGTCGCCGCCGACCCGGGCCGAGCGGGCGGCCGGCTGGTAGAAGTCGGCGATGTGCACGTTCTCGACCCGGTCGGGCAGCACCCGCATCACCGCGCGCTGGGTGGCCTCCGCGATGTCCGTGAGGGCTTGCAGCCGGCTCTGCTGGGCCTCCCTGCGGCGCGCGATGAGCACGCCGAGCAGTCCGCCGGTGCCGATCATCAGCGGGCCGAGCACGGCGATGCCCCCGGACGGCGAGGGCGAGAGGGTCTGCAGCCCCAGGTAGGTGAGCAGCAGCGCCCCGCTGACGACGGCGGTGGCCATGACGGGTGCCAGCAGCGCCACGACCACGGGCACGAGGCCGAACAGGGCGCGCGAGCGGAAGTCGGTGGGCGTGGCCAGGTCGAGGGCGACGATCCCGGCGACCAGCACCACGACGAGCCCCACGAGCGCACTCCAGCCGCCCGTGGGACGGTCGGCGCCGAGCCGGGTCTCAGGGTGCGGTGGCGGGCAGTAGCTGCTGGAGCTGCGGAAGGGCATGGCAGGGTCCAGGTTGCGGGGATTTCGTCGTCGGGAGTAGGGCCCAAAGTCCGTGCGGGCGGTGAGATCCCCGTCTCACCGCTCAGTGCGCGGGTACGGCCACGAACCGCGAGGTGACGTGCAGGTCGGCCGCGATCCGCCCGGCCGTCTCGTGCAGCGCCGCCGCCCAGGCGTCCGGCTCGCCGCGCCGGCGGTGCGCGGTGACGTCGAGCGCGGAGACGACCCGTCCGGCCCGGTCCAGGACCGGCACGGCGACCGACCGCAGCCCGTCCTCGGGACCGTCCGTGACGGCCGGGTCGGCGCCGTCGGCCAGCACGCGCCCGGCGGCCGTGGCGTCGGCGGGCAGCCGGGTGCCGACGCCGATGTCGACGCTCATGACGCGGCGCGGCGCGACCCGCGCGGTGCAGCGCACGGACTCCCCGTCGGGCACGGAGAGTCCCACCGACTCGCCGATCCGCTCGGAGAGCGCCGCCAGGTGCGGGGCGGCGATGCGCGGCAGCGTCGTCCGGGACAGCGGGGCGCAGCCGAGGGCGAGGACGCGGGGCGTGAGCCGGTAGCCGCGGTCCTCCCGGACCACGTGGCCGAGGTGCTCGTACGTGATGAGTGCGCGGCGGGCCGTGGCCCGCGCCAGGCCGGTCGCCTCGGCGATCTGGGCGAGGGTGAGGACGGGGCGGGCGGCGTCGAAGGCGGTGAGGACGCGCAGGCCGCGGGCGAGCGACCGCACGGCCGCGGGGGGCTCCTCGTCGGCCGCGGGACCGCGCCGGGGCGGCTCGGCGGCGGGCGGGGCGGCCTCGGCCAGCACCGACTCCATGGCCCGGACGCACGCGACCAGCGGCTCCGCGACCGCACCGGCGAGGTCCGCCGCCGTGTGCCGGCTGGTGTGGCTGACCACGCTCACCGCGCACACCACGCGCCCGGACGGGTCGCGCACCGGGACGGCCACCGCGACCAGCCCCGGCTCGACCAGCTGGTCGTCCACGGCGAGCGGCAGCCCGCGCCCGAAGACGAGGCCGGGTGCCGATCCCTCGCCCGGCAGCAGGTCGCCGACCCGGAAGCTGATGGACAGGGCGCGGCGGCGCAGCACCTGGTGGACGAAGCGGATGTCGGGGCCGTCCGGGACGGCGAGGGAGACCGATTCGTCGAGGTCGTCGGCGAGCCGGTCGGCGAGCGGTCCGAGCAGTCCGGGCAGCCGCAGCGCGTCGAGGCAGGCGTTGGCGACGGCCATCAGCGGCGGGGCGAGCGTGGCGTCCCGCCCGTCGAGGCGTACGTAGCCGAGCCGGTCCAGGGTCGCGCAGATCCGGTCGACCGTGGCGCGGGCGAGGCCGCTGACCCGGGCGAGTTCGGCGAGGGCGAGCGTGCCGTCCGCGTCCGTGAGGTGCCGCAGCACGTCGAGGCCGCGGATCAGCGGGGCGACGGCCTCGGCGGGCGGATCGGTCAGGGACGGGGACGGCGCGGTCGGCGCGGTCGGCACGGTCGGCACTTCGAGCACGCGCCCACCGTAAGCGACCCGGGCGGCGCTATCGGCTGAGCAGGGCCACCACGCGGTCGAGGGCGGCCGGTGCGAGGTGGCGGCGCAGGGCGTCCACCACGTCCTCGGGGGTGCCCCGGCTGTCGATCGTGATTACGCCGTAATCGCGGCCGCGCTTCTCCTTGCGGGCGGCGGGGACCGTCGGACCCTGCTCCTCGCCGGGCAGCGCCTGGTCGTCCTTCGGGAGGCGGGCGATGCGGCGGGCGTCCTCGATGGAGACGCGGCCGTCGGCGAGGGCCTCCTGGATGTCGTCGCGCAGCTTCATCAGGGACAGGCGCTGCGAGATGAATCCCTGGGTCTTGCCGATCCGGGCGGCGACCTGGCGCTGCGAGTAGCCGTACGCGGTGATGAGGCCCTGGATGGCCTGGGCCTGCTCCAGTTCGGTGAGGTCGTCGCGCTGGACGTTCTCGATGAGCGCGTCCTCGTCGGAGCGGCTGGCGTCCTCCCTGACCAGCACCGGAACCTCGTCCAGGCCCGCCATCCGTGCGGCGGCCAGCCGCCGGTGGCCGTGCAGGACGACGTAGGGGGCGGTGCCGACGGCCTCCTTGTGGTGCGGGTGGGCGGCGAGGAAGACGGCGGCCGGGACGACGCCGAGGGCCTGGAGGACGCCGCGTTCGCGGACCGTCTCGGCGAGGCCGTCGAGGTCGCGCAGCTCGTGGCGGGGGTTGTCGGGGTTCTCGGTGAGGTCGGTGACGGCGACCGTGAGGGGCTTGCTGTCGCGCGCCCTGCGCGGGGCGGGCGCGGTGTCCTTGGCGTCGGTGGCCAGCAGGGACGACAGGTCGGTGCGGCGGCCCATCAGACGGTCACCTTCTTCTTCGCGTTCTTCTTGGCGCGGCGGGCGGGCTTGGGGATCGCGGCGAGGCCGACCTCCAGGGCGAGGCGGAAGAAGTCCTCGCGGGCCTGGAGGGCGACGCGGTTGGCGCCGTACTGGGTGACGACGAGGCCGTCGGCGCTGGCGCGGGTGTGCAGCTTGTAGTGGCGCACGACGGTGCGGGCCAGTGGCCAGCCCTGGCCCTCGACGAAGGCGCGGGTCTGCTCCAGGTCGGCCTTGCCGTCGCGCGGGTCCCAGTTGTTGATGACGACGCGGAAGGGCAGGCCGCGCGGCTTCACGACGCGTTCGACGGTGCGCTGGGTGGGCTGGAAGCCGAGCGGTTCGGGCTCGACGGGGACGATGACGTCGGTGGCGTTGGAGAGGACCGCGCGCAGGGCGTCGGCGGCGGCGCCCTTGCCGAGCGGGTCGGCGCCGTCGTCCTCGGCGAGGTCGAGCCAGCCGGGGGTGTCGACGAAGACGTGCTGGGCGGACGGGATCCGGGACAGGGCGGCGAGGCCGGCCAGGTCGTCGTGGGCCTGCACGAAGTCGAAGGGCAGGCCGTCGCCGACGCGCTCGGACCACCACACGGCGGAGCCCTGCGGGTCGATGGAGACGGCGACGACCGGCGGCTGTCCCGCGTCGGGGGCGCCGCCGAGGACGTCCGCCGTCACGGCGGCGAGGTTCACGGCGAGCGTGGACTTTCCGACGCCGCCCTTCTGGTTGAGGATCACGTGTACGTGGGCCACGAATGCTCCCTAAAAGGGTTATTTGGGGCGGGTGTTCGTGGTCACTGTGGCAGCGCGGCGGTCCGCGGGCCGGTGTACACGCCGTCAGGCGCGCGGGTTGATGCCCCAGATGTCCGGCGGGACGAGCCGCTCGCGCAGCCCGTCGGGGGTGAACACGTGGCCGCCGAGCTTGTGCACGCGCAGCGAGAGCACGGTGTCCGCGACGCGCAGTCCGGGGACCTTGCGGGTCAGTTTCTGCGTGTACTCGGGCAGCTGCTCGACGCGGTTCAGCCAGGCGCAGGCGAACAGGTTGTGCGGTCCGGTGACCGCCGTGACGGTGCGGGTCTCGCGCAGCCGGGACACCGAGGCGGCGGCGGTGGAGAGCTGGTCGGGCGGCACGTCGGCGCAGACCAGGCACCAGACGGGGAAGCCCGAGTGACGCGGGGTCACCTCGGTGCGGTAGAGCACGGCGCCGGTCGTCTCCAGCCGGCTGAGCCGGCGGCGCACGGTCGACTCGCTGGTGCCCACCCGCTGGGCGAGCGCCGCGACGCCGCCGCGGCCGTCGTCGGCGAGGGCGAGCAGCAGCCGCTGGTCGACCTGGTCGGGCGGCCCCGGGCGGGCCGCGGTGCGGACGGAGCGGACCAGCCGGCCGGTCAACTCCCTTACGTGGCGCAGCTGTTGGGGCGAGAGCTGGTTGAGGCGGGGCGGAATGGCCGGGCCGTACATCCCGGTGATGACGTGCGTACGGGTGGCACGCACGCCCGGCAGCCGGTGCAGCCGCTCCATGAGGTAGCGGTCGAGGGCCGCCGCGTCCGGGCGGGCGACGTACAGGACGAGGTCGGCGCGGCCGGCGACCTGGTGCACGGTCAGGGTGCCGGGGTCCTCGGCGAGTTCGGCGGCCGTGGCCGGGACGGTGCCGGCCGCGCACTCGACCAGGACCCACGCGGCGCACAGCGCGGGGCTGCCGGTGACGAGCGCCCCCGGCAGCACGCCCGACCAGGCATGACCGCGTGCGGTGAGCCGGGCCCAGCGCCGCGCGAGGGTGTCGGCGGCGGGCCCCAGCGCGGCCGAGAGCTGGGTCCAGCCGGCCCGCGGGGCGATCTGCAATGCGTGGATCAGGGTGAGATCGACCTCGGAAACGGCGGATTCCCGTGTACCCACGAACTCTCCTCGGCGGTAATCCCGACAACCCCGGGACGGTTCGCCGCACGGTACGAACATGGGCCTCAGGCATATGCATTCAATCGGGCACGCAGTACCCATGACCACTAAGCGTGCCTTAATCGCGGAATCTGGGGGCACGGATCCATGGCACTGGACGACTCGGATCAGCGACGTCCTGGGCACGGCGGGGGTCATCTGGTGGGGCGTGGCAAGGAACTGGCGGCGCTGCTCGCCCGCCTGGCCACGGCCCGCCTGGTGTCCCTGACCGGCCTGCCGGGGGCCGGCCGCACCCGGCTCGCCCGCGAGGCCGCCGCCCAGACGCGCCGCGAGCTGGTCTGGGAGACCGGCGCCGGCTACGAGCCGGAACAGCTCGACGGCGTCGCCGCCCGGCTGCGCCACCGGCTCGGCGGGCGCCGGGGCGCGCTGCTCGTGCTCGACGACTGGGAGGCGCTCGGCGGGGCGGGCACCGCCTTCGTCGCCTCGCTCCTGATCGACCTGCCGGGTCTGACGGTCCTGGTCGTCGCGGACCGCCCCCGCCATCTGCGCGGCGAGTCCGTGGTCGTGCTGCCGCCCCTGGCGGTGCCGCCCGCCGGCTGCGCCCCCGCGGACGTCGTCCGGTACGAGGCCGTGGAGCTGCTCGCCGACGCGTTCGGCGAGGCGGCCGTGGCCCGGGACCCGCAGGGGGCGGCGGAGCTGTGCCGGAGGTTCGGCGGGGTGCCGGGGCCGCTGCTCGAAGCGGCGGCGCAGTGGCTGCCGGGCGGCCGGGCCGCGGCCGGGATCCCGCCCGGCCCGGGCCAGTTGGAGTCGGCCGAGCGTTCCTACGCGCACTGCTCCCGCGTCGAACGCCTGCTGTGGCGCCGACTCGCCGTCTTCGAGGGCGACTTCGAGCGCGACACGGTCCGCGCGGTCTGCGGCTCCGGGGCGCTGCCGTCGGCCGAGGTGCTCGGCATCCTCGACCGCATCGCGCCGCACGTCCTGCTGCGTGATCCGGACACCGGCCGCTACCGGCTGCCGCCCGCCCAGCGGACGGTGGCCACCCGCGCGTCGGACCTGGAGGGCGATCGCTGGTCGGTCGTCCTGCACCACCGGCGCTGGGCCGCCGGAGTCGC
The DNA here is from genome assembly GCF_030766975.1 of Streptomyces sp. KL116D. Taxonomy (NCBI): domain Bacteria; kingdom Bacillati; phylum Actinomycetota; class Actinomycetes; order Kitasatosporales; family Streptomycetaceae; genus Streptomyces; species Streptomyces sp. KL116D. The sequence continues at coordinate 44,114 of NZ_JASERH010000126.1, forward strand.
CCGGCAGGCCGCCGAGTGGTGGAGCGCGGGCCGCCAGGACGAGGCCCGCGCCCTCGCGCTGCGCGAACTCCCCGATCTGCGGGCGGCCATGGACCCGGCGACCGGGCCGCTCTCCCCGCACGTCGAATCGGGCACCGCCCTCGACGTGGTCGTCGGCCTCTGGTTCCTGTGGACGGCGTGCGGCCGCACCGCCGAGGGCCGCGAACGGCTCCGGCACGCCCTCGCCCTGCACCAGGCCCCGGCGCCGCCTAGGGCGCTGTGGCTGGCGGCCTGGCTGGAGCTCGACCTCGGCTCGCCCGAGGCCGCCGATCCGCTGCTCGCGACGGCCTGGGCGGCGGCCGTCCGGGAGGGCGACGAGCACTGCCTCGGCCTCCTCGCGCACCTGCGCGGGTCGGTGGCGCTCTGGCAGGGCCGGCCCGACGCGGCCGTCGCCGAGTACCGCGACGCCCTCGAACTCCTCGGCGACATACCGGACTTCGGGCCGGGGCCGGCCGGCTGCCGCGCCTCGCTCGCGCTCGCCCTGGTCCGTACGGACCCGGAGGCCGCGCTCGACGCGGCGCTGGGCGGTCCCGGCGGGCCGGGGCTCGTGCGGGACGCGTGGGCGGAGGCGTGGGTGCGGTACGCGCGGGCCGAGGTGTTGCGCTGGGAGGGGGATGCCGGGGCCGCGCGGCTCGCGCTCTCCGCGCTGCGCACGTTCCTGGACTACGGGAACGTGGTCGGGGCGGTGTGCGCGGGGGAGTTGCTGGCCGATGCGGCGGTGCTGCGCGGTGACGTCCTGGAGGCCGCGCAACTCCTCGGCGCGGTCGACGCGTTGTGCCGCACCACGCCTCCGGCGCCGTATCGGGAGCCGGTGCGGCGGCGGATCGAGGCGGCGCTCACGGGCACGGGTTGGGCGACGGCGTACGCGGCCGGGGGCCGCATCGGGTTGGCGGGTCTGGTGGGTCTGGGGTGAGGGCGCGTGTGCGGGCCGGTGGGGGCTGGTCGCGCAGTTCCCCGCGCCCCTGAAATGCCGACTGCGTCTGCCGTACGGGGGTTTCGTCGCGGGCTGCGGGCGGGTGGGGCTTCTCGCGCCGTTCCCCGCGCCCCTGGAGGGCATGCGGCTTCGCCGCAGCCCCCAGGGGCGCCCATGAGATGGCGCACGAAGTGCGCATCTCAGGGGCGCGGGGAACTGCGCGAGCAACCACGACGAAAGTCGCACTCGGCAGACAACCAGTGATGGCTACGGCGGGTAGCCGTGCTGTCAGGGGCGCGAGCAACCACGGCGAGAGTCGCGCGCGGCACGTGGTGGGCGGAGTTACGGCGACTGGACCGCCGTGGCGACCTCCGTCGGGGTAGCCGAGCGCAGCGTGTTCGTGGACCAGCCCGCCAGCCCCAGCACCAGGAACGCCCCCACCAGCACCTTCCCGACCCCACCCACGAACAACGGCCGAGTCGCCGAAGGCCCCCGCACCGTGCCCAGCACCGCATCCGCCGCCCCCTGATCCCCGAACAGCCGCTTCGGGTACGACGACGTGAGCAGCAGCACGTACGCCCCCAGCCGCATCCGGTACCGCAGCACCGCCGCCGTCGCCTCGAACAGCGGCAGCGGCATCCGGCCGAGCGCCAGCACCACCAGCCACGACACGAACGACACCGCCCACCACCCCGCCGTCGCCAGCGCCGACACGAGCGCCGCCGGGATCACCAGGAGGAGCCGGAAGAGGACGGCCGCCCGGTTGAGCGCGGTGGAGTGCAGCCGCACCTGCACCGGGTAGCCGGACCGTTCCGCCAGTTCGAACGGCGGATAGCGGCCCGTCAGCAGCATCGCCGCCGCGTTGACCCGGGTGTCGTAGCGCAGGAATCCGCCCAGCCAGCGCTCCGTCGGATCGGGCAGCCGGCCGAGGAGCAGGGCCGCGCACCACGCACCGATCGCCACGAAGAACGTCGCGAGGGAGAGGACGAGCAGGACGACGGCGTGCGGGAGGAGGAGCAGCAGGCGGAGCAGGACCGCCGCGCGGTTCTGCCGGCCGGGCGGCGGGATGTCGAGCTCGGGCAGGGGCTCGGCGCCGGGGACCAGGGGCACGGTCCCGTAGTGGCCGGCGTGGGGGGAGGGGGCAGCCATGCCGCCACTGTGCACAAACCCGCAGGCCAGGGCATCCGCTGAGGTCCGAAGGGGTGGCGGCGGGAATCAGACCCGGTCGACCGGCGGCGCCAGCCGCTCAGCGGCCGCCCGGCCCCCGGCGAGCGGCCGCAGCAGCAGCGGTGTGGCCAGCAGCAGGACGCCCGCCGCCGCCAGCGCGGGGCGGATGCCGACGAGCGCCGCGAGACCGCCCCACGCCAGGGTCAGCGTCGCGGTCGTCGCGCTGCCCGTGACGGACCAGGCGGTGAGGACCCGGGCCACCGTGCCGGGCTCGGTCTGCTGGAGGCGGTACGTGGCGTAGACCGGGTTGAAGACGCCGCAGCAGGTGATCAGGCCCAGTTCGATCACGACGACCAGCGCAAGGCCGCCCGCGCCGGGGCCGACGAACGCGAGGCCCACCGGCCAGACCACCCGCGCCACCGCGCTCACCCACAGCACCCGCAGCTGCCCGAACCGGGCGGCCAGCGGACGGGCGAGCCGGGAGCCGACGAGGCCGCCGAGGCACGGCAGGCCGAAGGCGAGCCCGTACTGCCAGGGCGCGAAGCCGAGGTCGCCGAGCATCAGGACCGCGACCAGCGGCGCGCCCACCATGATCAGGCCGTTGACGAGGACCGTGTTGAGGAACAGGGGGCGCAGCACCGGGTGGCCGAGGATGTGCCGCCAGCCCTCGCCGAGGCCGAGCGCGCCCCGTGCGGCGGGCGGGGCGGGCGGCTGTTCGGGGGTGCGGATCGCGCGGAGGCCGAGCGCGGACAGGACGTAGCTGGCGGCGTCCAGGACGACGGTCGTCAGCGGTCCGAACGCGCTGATCAGCGCCCCGCCGAGCGGCGGCCCGACCGCGGTCGCCGTCCACTGCGTCGACTCGAACCGGCCGTTGGCGACCAGGAGCCTTTCCCCGCCCAGGAGTTGCTTCAGATACGCGCCGCTCGCCGCCTTGAAGGCGATGTCGGACGCCGCGACGACCACGGACACCACCACGAGGTGGCCGAACGACAGCGCGCCGAGCGCGAACGCGGCGGGCAGCGACAGGAGCGCCGCGCACCGGACGAGGTCCGCGCCGATCATCACCGGACGCTTGTGGCGGAACTCCACCCACGGCCCGAGCGGCACCGCCACCAGCGCCCCCATCGCGAGCCCCGCCGCCGCGAGGAACGACACCTGCGCCGCCCCGCTGTGCAGCACCAGCACCGCGATCAGCTGGAAGGCGTCGAGCGCCAGCCAGGTCCCCGCCGTGCTCGCGGTGTACGCCGCCCACAGCCATCCGAAGTCCCGCCCGAGCCTCACTCTCATGAGCTGCGATCCAAGCGGCGCGGCAGGGGCCCGAGCAAACAACCGACACGGCCGGACCGTACAACCCGTGGTTGTATGGCGAGGTGGATGTCGAAGCCGTACGCACCTTCGTCGCCGTCGCCGACGAGGGACAGATCCAGATCGCCGCGCAGGAGCTCGGCGTGAGCCAGCAGGCCGCCTCCAAGCGGATCGCCGCACTGGAGCGGCAGCTCGGCGTCCGCCTGTTCACCCGCACCCCGCGGGGCGCCCGGCTCACGCTCGACGGGCAGGCGTTCCTGCCGCACGCCAAGGCCGTGGTGCGCGCCGTCGAGCGGGCGGCCGGGGCGGTGGCGCCGGGGCGGCGGCCGCTGCGGGTCGACGTCATGGGGACCCGGGTGAGCGTCGCCGGTCTGGTCCAGGACTTCCACCGCGAGCACCCCGACGTCCCCCTCGACGTGGTGGCGACCGCCGCCGACGGCCGGGCCGTGCTCGCCGCCGTGCGCGACGGCAGCCTGGACGCCGGGTTCTGGGCGCGCCGCGTCCCCGAGGACCAGCTGCCGTCCGGGGTGCGCAGCACGCGCGTGTACGACGAGCCGATGCTGCTCGTCACCGGCACCGGGCATCCGCTGGCCGGCGCGCAGACCGTGGCGATGGCGGACCTCGCCGGGCACCGCATCGCGATGCCGGGGCTCGCCGAGGGCAGCGAATGGGCCGCGTACTACGCCGAGCTGGCGCGGGAGTTCCGGCTCGACATCGACACGTCGGGCCCCTCGTTCGGCTCGGACTACCTGCTGCAGACGGTCGCCGGGTCGGCGACGGCGGCCACGTTCATGGGGCCGCGCACCCCGCTGGCGTACCCGGCGGGCCTCGACCTGCGGACGATCCCCGTACGCGATCCGATGCCGGTGTACCCGCACTCCCTGCTGTGGCGCGCGGACAATCCGCACCCGGGCCTGACGGCGCTGCGCGCGTACCTGGCGCGGGAGTACGCGGGCGCACGTCCGGCGGACCACTGGACACCGGACTGGGAGCAGGCCGCACGGCGGTAACCCACACGGCCCGCCCCCACATGCGTGAGGCGGGGGCCGACCGCACGCTCGGAGCATGCGCACCCGTACACCTCTCGCCCTCTGCCTGGCAGCCACCCTCCTCCTCGCCACCGCCTGCGGCGACGACAGCGAGCCGGACCCGATGCGGGACGACCAGTGGGCGCTCGACGCGATCAAGCTGCCCGACGCCTGGGACACGTCCGAGGGCGACGACACGGTCATCGCGGTCGTCGACAGCGGCGCCGACCTCGACCACCCGGACCTCAAGGGCCGGCTGGTCGACGGCTACGACTTCGTCGACAACGACGACGAGCCCAAGGACCTGAACGGCCACGGCACGCACGTCTCCGGCATCGCCGCCGCGCACACCGACAACGGCGTGGGCATCGCGGGCGGCGCCCCCGGCGCCAAGATCATGCCGGTGCGGGTGCTCGGCGCCGACGGCAGCGGCTCCAACGCGAACATCACCAAGGGCATCGTCTGGGCCGCCGACCACGGCGCCGACGTCATCAACCTCTCCCTCGGCGAAGGCCCGCTGATGTCGAACCTGCTGCAGGGCGGCATCCTCAACCAGGCCATCCAGCACGCCCACGACAAGGGCGCGGTCGTCGTCGCCGCGGCCGGCAACGACGGCGCGGACACCCAGCCGTACAAGGTGCAGACCCCCGTTCTCGTCGTCGGCGCCAGCACTCAGGCGGGCACGGCCGCGGACTTCTCCAACTTCGGTGCGGAGCAGGCCGTCTCGGCCCCCGGAGTCGACATCCTCTCCACGCTCCCCACGTACCGGACCAAGGAGACCCTGAAGGACACCTCGGGGTACGGCGAGCTGTCCGGCACCTCGATGGCCTCGCCCTACGTCGCGGCCGTCGCCGCGCTCCTGCACGACGAGGGCCTGGAGCCCGACGAGATCATCGCCACGATCCGGGACACCGCCGTCAACCCGAAGGACAACGCCAAGCTGGGCCTCGGCATCGTGGACGCGAAGGCGGCCGTGCAGAAGGCCGACGACGCCGACTGACGGGCCGGCGCCCGGTGACATTTGTACCGGCAGGGTGAGGACGCCTCGCTCTGCCGGGACCCGCCCCCCGTCCACGAAGCTCGGTGGTACCGGAAACGGACCACACACCACGGACGGCACAGGGGGCTGGGACATGAGCGGCGAGACGGCTACGGGTCAGGTCATGCGGGGCACCGACTTCAAGGGGCTGCCCACCTGGTACTTCCCGATCATGGGCTGCCTGGCCGGCGTCTTCGACGTCGCCCGCGCCTACCCGGCCGTGTACTGGGTGATCCCGATCGTGCTGATCGTCAACCTCACCCTCACGCTGACCGTGCTGCGGACCCGGATGCGGCTGATGCGGGCCCTGTGGAAGAACAAGCGCACCCGGTTCCTCGCCGTCGGCCTGATCGCCGTCCGCTTCGCGGTGCGCGCCGCGCTCGGCGCCCTCGGCTTCGCCCTGGGCACGGCCGCCGGCGGGGTCGCCGTCGGCATCGTGATGGCCGTGCTCGGTACGGCCATGGGGTGGGGCGACCAGTGGGTGATCCTGCGGACGCTGCGCCGCGGCGAGGCGAAGGCCCGGACTCAGTCCTGACCCGAGGAGCCCCCGGAGCCCCCGGAGCCGCCCGTGTCGCCTGTGCCGCCCGTGCCCTGCGGGCCCCCGGCCTGCTGCGCCCCGCGCCGCCTGCGCACCCGCCGCATCCGGAACGCCGCCGCCAGCACGATCAGCCCGATCCCCGTCGCCACCACGGCGATCGCCCCCGACGACACCGACGTGACGTCCACGTCGAACGTCATCGGCTCGCCCCACGGCCGGCCGTCGCTGGTCGTGTAGAGGCGGGCCGTCAGCTCCGCCTTGCCGTTGGCCTTCGCGGTGACCCGGATGGGCGAGGTGTGGCTCGCCGAGCCCGCCGCCTCCACCGCCAGCTTCCCGTCGTTGACCCGCAGGCGCTCCGCGTCGCTGGACGTCAGGCGCAGTTCGAGCCCGGACACCGGCTGCTGGAGCCCGTTGTCGACCGTCACCGGGATCGTCGCGTCGCCCGAGGTGAGCGTGACGGTGGTCTTCGGGACCAGCCGCAGCGACGCGACCGACGTCGACAGGAACGCGGACGTGCGCTGCTGGAACGTCTCCTGCGCGCCGTCGTCCGTGTCCCGCCAGGCCGTGGACAGGGCGCGGGCCATCGCCGCGTGCACGGACGCCGTGGTGGTCTTCGGGTCGGCGAGCACCTTCGACAGCGTCTCCAGGCCGTCCAGATCGCCTGCCACGGCCGTGAGTTGAGCGGCCGTCAGCTCGGTGGACCGGAGTCGTGCCGGGTAGTCCGCGCTCGCGTCGGCCGTGCCGTCCACCGGATCGTCGTCCGAGGTGCGGATGCCCTCCAGGTCGAGCCAGCCGTCGTCGGTGCCGGCGTCGAGCGCCGCACCGAGCGTCTGCGCCGCCGTGCCGGACAGGTCGCGGGGCGGTACGAGGACGGGGCGGGTGTTCGCCTTCAGGAGCGCGGTGATCCGGGTGACCGCCGCCGGGTCGGGGCTGTCGGGATCGCCCGGTTCCGCCGGCGACGGGGAGGGGGACGGCGACGCGTCGTCGGTGCCGGTCGGCGAGGGCGAGGGCGACGGGCTCGGGGACGGGCTCGCCGTCGGGCCCTCGTCCTCGATGCGGGACAGCGCCGTCGTCAGGTCCGGGTCGTACGGGAGCGCGGTCTGCGCGTCGTCGCCGCTGCCCAGGGTCACCGGGTCGGCGCCCGCCGGAGCGAGCCCCGTCCCCGACGCGAGCAGCCGCGTCACCCCCAACTTGGCGCTCAGCGCGGTCACTTCGGTGTCGAGGGCGCCGTCCGCCGGCCAGCCGAGGCCCGCCCGCGTCCCGGTGCCGAGGATCCGGTCGACCTGCTCCTTCGCGCCGTCCGCGAGCCCCGCCACCACCTCCGTCAGATCGTCGGTGTCGGGTCCCGGGTGATGGGCGAGCGAGGCGAGGTCCGTGTCCGCGTACGGCAGCAGCCACACGTCACGGCCCTCGACCGCGTCCTTCAGATGGGCCAGCCAGGTCCGCGCCGCGTTCTGGCCGGCGCCCTGCGAACTGTCCTGCGGATTGCTGGAGCCGGCGCTGTCCGCGACCCGGTAGCCGTTCGCCATCGCCTGCGCGGCGATCACCAGGTCCGGGTCGACGACCCAGCTGACCTCGCGGCCCTTGCCCGCGTCGACGACCTCGCGCAGCCGCCCGCCGTCCGCGAACAGCCCGGCGAGCGTGTCGGCGTCGAAGACCGCCTGTGCGGTGGAGCCGGAACCGAGCGCCGCCGCCGTCATGTGCGGGGTCGCGACGACCGGCCACACGACGGAGGCGTGCACCGTGGCGTCGTCGTCCGCCGCGCTCGCCGGTGTCACCGTGCCCGGCAGCGCCGCCGACGCCCCCAGCACCACGGCGGACACGATCCAGGCCCGCGCCGCCCCGTACCTCGCCATGTCCGTCCGTTCCTCCCGCTCGGTGGTCCCCTGAGGTAACACCGTGGAGGAGGCCCGCACGGGGACCGGGCGGCCGGGCGGCGCGTCGGCCCCGGCCCCTTCCCGGCCCCGCGTCAGCCCTCGGTGGCCTCCAGGCCCGACCCGACCCGCAGCAGGTTCCCGTCGAGGTCGACGAGCGCGAACTCCCGCATCCCGTACACCGTGTCGTCGGGTTCGACGAGCCGCGGCGTCGCGTACGGGTCGGTGCTCAGACCCGTCGCCCGCCACTCCTCGCACAGCGCGTCCACGACGTGCGCGCCCTCGTCGAGCCGCAGGTACAGGGCGTGCGCCGTGCTCAGCGGATCGGTGTCGGGGGCGTGGAAGAAGTGCAGTTCGACGTCGTCGCGCCGCAGGATCAGATAGCCGTCGTCGGGGTAGTGGCCGTCGACCGCGAAGCCGAGGTCCGCGTAGAAGGAGATCGTCAGCGCGAGGTCACGGCTCGGCATGATCGGCGCGGGACGGCCGGTGAGGCGGGTGCGGGACATCGGCGCTCCAGGGGCGTCGGCGGGGGCGCCGCTGTCGCCCGATAGAGTGCGGCTCCCTTGACTTCTCGTCACCCTCCCGAGCATGACGCACCCCGCACGAGGTACCAGGCAGTGACTCCCGCGAACCCCGCCCGACCCGCGGCGACCGTGGTCGGGATCGGCGCCGACGGCTGGCCGGGACTGCCGGAGGCGTCCCGGGCGGCCCTGCGGGAGGCGGACGCCGTCGTCGGCGGCCCGCGTCAGCTCGCGCTGCTGCCCACCGCCGAGTGCCCGGCCGAGCGGGTGCCGTGGCCGTCGCCGCTGCGGCCCGCGGTGCCCGGCCTCCTCGACCGGTTCCGGGGGCGCCGCCTCGCGATCCTCGCCAGCGGGGACCCCATGTTCTACGGGATCGGCCGGACCCTCACCGAAACCGTCGGCGCATCCGCCCTGCGCGTCCTGCCCCATCCTTCCTCCGTCGCGTACGCCTGCGCGCGGCTCGGCTGGCCGGTGGAGGAGACCGAGGTGGTCACGCTGGTCGGCCGCCCCGCCGACCGGCTCGCCGCCGCCCTGCACGACGGCCGCCGGATCCTCGTCCTGTCGGCGGGCGCCGACACCCCCGCGCAGGTCGCCGCGCTGCTCGCCGACCGGGGCTTCGGGCCGAGCCGCCTCACCGTCCTGGAACAGCTGGGCGCGGAGGCCGAGTCGGCGTACGAGGGCGTCGCCGAGCAGTGGACGCACGGGCCCGGTGACCCGCTGAACGTGATCGCGGTCGACTGCGTGCTGGCCGCCGGGGCGCTGCGCCTGGGCGCGGTGCCCGGCCTGCCGGACGCCGCGTACGAGAACGACGGCCAGCTCACCAAGCGCCACGTCCGCGCCGCGACCCTCGCCGCGCTCGCCCCGGCGCCCGGGGAGCTGCTGTGGGACGTCGGCGGCGGCTCCGGATCGATCGGCGTGGAGTGGATGCGCAGCCACCCGTCGTGCCGGGCGTACGCGGTGGAGCGGGACCCGCGCCGGGCGGACCGGATCGCCCGCAACGCGGCCCGGCTCGGCGTCCCCGGCCTGCACGTCGTGACGGGCCCGGCACCGGCGTCGCTCGACGGACTGCCCGCCCCCGACGCGGTGTTCATCGGCGGCGGCCTCACGGCCCCCGGCCTCCTGGACGCGTGCTGGGCGGCGCTCGCCGCGGGCTGCCGCCTCGTCGCGAACACGGTGACGCTCGAATCCGAGGCGCTGCTCACCACCTGGTACCGGCGCCACGGCGGCGACCTGACGAAGCTCTCCGTCGCGCACGCGGTGCCGGTCGGCGGGTTCACGGGATGGCGGCAGGCGATGCCGGTCACGCAATGGTCCGTAACGAAGCTTGGGGTTGAGGAACGATGACCGTCTACTTCGTCGGGGCGGGCCCCGGCGCCGCCGACCTGATCACCGTGCGCGGCGCGCGCACCCTCGCGTCCTGCCAGGTGTGCCTCTACGCCGGTTCGCTCGTCCCGCGCGAACTCCTCGCCGAGTGCCCGCCGGACGCCCGGCTGATCGACACGGCGAACCTCGACCTGGACGCCATCGAGCGGGAGCTGGTCGCCGCCCACGAGGCGGGCCTCGACGTGGCCCGCCTGCACTCCGGCGACCCGTCCGTCTTCAGCGCCGTCGCCGAGCAGATGCGCCGCCTGGACGGCCACGGCATCCCCTACGAGGTGGTCCCCGGCGTCCCCGCGTTCGCGGCGGCGGCAGCGGCCCTGAAGCGGGAGCTGACCGTCCCGACCGTCGGCCAGACGGTGATCCTCACCCGCGTCGCGCAGCAGGCCACGCCGATGCCGCCCGGCGAGGACCTGGCGACGCTCGGCGCGAGCGGCGCGCTCCTGGTCCTGCACCTGGGTGCCCGCTACGCCGACCGCATCGTGGCGGAACTCCTCCCGCACTACGGCGCCGACTGCCCGGCCGCCGTCGTCGCCTACGCCAGCCGCGCCGACGAACTCGTGCTGCGCGGCACGCTCGGCGACATCGCGGACCAGGTGAAGGCGGCGGGCGTGCTGCGCACCGCGGTCATCCTGGTCGGCCGGACCCTGGCCGCCTCGCAGTTCCGCGACAGCCACCTCTACTCGGCGGAGCGCGACCGGCACGTCTGCTGAACCGGCCCGTCCCTACCGGACGGCGCTGCGGCCCACCACGTTCCCGGCCCGGTCGATGCAGATCACGTCGACCGCGACCGGGGCGCCGCGCAGCACGAGCAGGGCCTGGTCGCGGGCCTCGGCGGCGACCAGGTCGCCGAGCGGGACGCCCGCCGCCACGCAGGACTGGAGGGCGGCGAGGCCCGTGTTGGCCTCGGCCACCTCGCGGGCCAGCGCCTCGGACGCGCCGCCGCGCCTGGCCAGCTCCGCCAGGAAGCCCTTGTCGACCTGGGAGCGGGCCGAGTGCAGGTCCAGATGGCCCGCCGCCAGTTTCGACAGCTTCGCGAAGCCGCCGCAGAGCGTGAGCCGGTCCACCGGGTGACGGCGGACGTACTTGAGGACGGCGCCCGCGAAGTCGCCCATGTCCAGCAGCGCGTCCTCCGGCAGATCGTGCTCACGGACCACCGTCTTCTCCGACGTGGAGCCCGTGCAGCCCGCCACGTGGGTGCGGCCCGCCGCCCGCGCCACGTCCACGCCCCGGCGGATCGAGTCGATCCACGCCGAGCAGGAGTACGGCACGACGATGCCCGTGGTGCCGAGGATCGACAGTCCGCCGAGGATGCCCAGGCGCGGGTTCCACGTCGAGCGGGCGATCTCCTCGCCGTGGTCCACGGAGACGGTGACCTCCACGTCCCCGGTGCCGCCGTGGGCCGCCGCGACCTGCGCGACGTGCGTGCGGATCATCTCGCGGGGCACCGGGTTGATCGCCGGTTCGCCGACCGGGAGCGGGAGGCCGGGGCGGGTGACCGTGCCGACGCCGGGGCCCGCGCGGAACACCACGCCCGAGCCGGGCGGCAGGGCGCGGACCGTGGCGCGGACGAGCGCGCCGTGGGTGACGTCCGGGTCGTCGCCCGCGTCCTTCACCACGCCCGCCGTCGCCGACGCCGCGTCCCGGGACTCCACCGCGAGCGCGAACGACGGCGTCTGGCCCTTCGGCAGCGTGATCGTCACCGGGTCGGGGAAGTCGCCGGTCAGCAGCGCCGTGTAGGCGGCCGTGGTCGCCGCCGTCGCGCAGGCCCCGGTCGTCCAGCCGGGCCGCAGACCCGTGTGCTTGAGTTGGGCCCCGCGACCCCCTTTCGGCTCAGTCTTGTCACCCATGGAGTTCCCCGATGCACGTTCTGATCCTCGGTGGGACGACCGAGGCGCGGCGGCTCGCCGAAGCACTGGTCCCGGAGCCCGGCACGCAGGTCACCAGCTCCCTCGCGGGCCGGGTCGCCGCGCCCCGGCTGCCACCCGGCGAGGTGCGGATCGGCGGGTTCGGCGGCGCCCAGGGGCTGGCGGAGTGGCTGCGCGCGCACGCGGTGGACGCGGTCATCGACGCCACCCATCCCTTCGCCGAGACGATCAGTTTCAACGCGGCCGCGGCGGCCGCCACCGCCCATGTTCCCCTGCTCGCGCTGCGCCGGCCCGGCTGGGTGCCGGGCGACGGCGACGACTGGCGCGAGGTCGCCTCGCTGGCCGACGCCGCGCAGGCCGTACGGGGCGCGGGCCGGGTCTTCCTCACCACCGGGCGGATGGGCCTCGCCGCGTTCGCGCACGTCGACGACGCCCACTTCCTCGTACGGTCCGTGGACGCGCCCGAGCCGCCGTTCCCGCCGCACATGGAGGTGCTGCTGGAGCGCGGCCCGTTCACCCTCGACGGGGAACGCGACGTCATCGCGCGGCACCGCATCGACGTCCTCGTCACCAAGGACAGCGGTGCCGCCGCGACCGCGCCGAAGCTGACCGCTGCGCGCGAGGCGGGCATCCCGGTCGTCGTCGTCCGCCGCCCACCGGCTCCGCCGGGGATCCCGGTGGCGGCCACCGTGCCGGAAGCGGCCGCGTGGCTCGACGCCACGGGGCTCCGCCCCGGACCCCGCTCCTCAAGCGCCGGAGGGGCTTGAATCCACCTCCGGATACCGGCGCGGCGTCCACGCCACCGTCCGGCCGTCCGCACGGACGACCGCCTGCGTCTGCGACGAGCCGACGATCAGTAGCGTCCGCATGTCGACGACGGCCGGGTCGAGGTCGGCCAGCTTCACCACACGGACCGACTCCTCGGGGCCGCCGACGTCGCGGGCCAGGACCACCGGGGTGTCGGGCAGCCGCACTTCGAGGAGCAGTTCGCGGGCCTTGCCGACCTGCCAGGTACGGCTGCGGGAGCCCGGGTTGTACAGCGCCAGGACCAGGTCCGCCGCCGCGGCCGCGCGCAGCCGCTCCGCGATCACCTCCCACGGCTTGAGCCGGTCCGACAGGGAGAGCGTCGCGTAGTCGTGGCCGAGCGGGGCACCCGCCTTCGCCGCCGCGGCGTTGGCGGCGGTCACCCCGGGCAGCACGCGCACCGGCACGTCCGTGTACGCGTCCTGCGACGCCACCTCCAGGACCGCCGTGGCCATCGCGAAGACGCCCGGGTCGCCGCCGGAGACGACCGCAACCCGCCGCCCGCGCCGCGCCAGGTCGAGCGCGAACTCGGCGCGCTCCGACTCCACCTTGTTGTCCGAACCGTGGCGGGTCTGCCCCGGGCGGACCGGGACGCGGTCCAGGTACGTGGTGTAGCCGACCAGGTCGTCGGCGTTCGCCAGGGCGCCGCGCGACTCGGGGGTGAGCCAGGGCGCGCCGGCCGGGCCCGTGCCGACGACGACGACCTCGCCGCGCGCCGGGTCGGGGTCCACGACGGGCGTCGCGTCGATCCGCGAGGGCAGCACGGCCACCGAGAAGTACGGGACCGAGTCCGGGTCGATGTCCGCGAGGCGGCCGGTCCGCTCGCCCGCCATGAACGCCCGCTCGACGTACCGGGCGTCGTCCAGCCGGCCCGAACTCTCCATCGCCGCGCGGACCTTGGTGAAGGTCCGCCCCAGCTTCATCACCACGGCCGAGTCGGCGGCGGCGACGCGCGCGGCCAGCTCGTCCTCGGGCAGCGTGCCCGGGATGATCGTGAGGGTCTCCTTGTCCTCGCACAGCGGCTCGCCGAGGCGGGCCGCGGCGGCGCTGATGGAGGTCACCCCGGGGATCACGGTCGCGTCGTACCGGTCCGCGAGCCGCTTGTGCATGTGCTGGTACGAGCCGTAGAACAGCGGGTCGCCCTCCGCGAGCACGGCGACCGTGCGGCCCGCGTCGAGGTGCGCGGCGAGCGTCGCGGCGGCCTCCGCGTAGAAGTCGTCGAGCGCGCCCCGGTAGCCGCCGGGGTGGTCGGTGGTCTCCACGGTGAGCGGGTACATCAGCCGCTCCTCGATCTGGTCCTCGCGGATGTGCTCCGCGGCGATCGAGCGGGCGATGGACCGGCCGTGGCGCGCGCAGTGGTAGGCGATGACGTCGGCCGACGCGATCGCCTTCACGGCGGCGACCGTCATCAGCTCCGGGTCGCCGGGCCCGAGCCCGACCCCGTACAACCGGCCCTTGGCCACAGGTGCGTTGCTCATGCCTGGATCTCCACCTCGGTCGCTATGGCGTTGAGCGCGGCGGCCGTCATGGCGCTGCCGCCGCGGCGGCCCCGGACGACCAGGTACTCCAGGCCCAGGTCGTTCGCGGCGAGCGCGTCCTTCGACTCGGCGGCGCCGACGAAGCCGACGGGGATGCCGAGGACGGCGGCGGGCCGGGGCGCGCCCTTGCCGATCATCTCCAGCAGGTGGAAGAGGGCGGTGGGCGCGTTGCCGATGGCGACGACGGCGCCGTCGAGCCGGTCCCGCCACAGTTCGAGGGCGGCGGCGCTGCGGGTGGTGCCCAGCTCCGCGGCCAGGCCGGGGACCGCGTCGTCCCGGAGCGTGCAGATCACCTCGTTGTCGGCGGGCAGCCGCTTGCGGGTGACGCCACTGGCGACCATGTGGGCGTCGCAGAGGATCGGCGCACCGGCGCGCAGGGCGGCCCTGGCCTTCGCCACGACGCCGGCCGAGTGGCCGATGTCCTGTACGAGATCCACCTGGCCGCAGGCGTGGATCATGCGGACCGCGACCTGGGCGACGTCGGCGGGCAGGCCCGCGAGGCCGTCCGCGGCCTCGGCGCGGATGGTGGCGAAGGACTCGCGGTAGATCGCCGCGCCGTCCTTCTCGTAGTCATACACGAGGTTCGGCTCTCTCAACTGGTTGCGGGGTGGGGGTGGTTGATGTCGTACGTGCCGTCGGGGCGGGCCACGACGTCCACGTACGGGCCGGTGGGCCGGCCGCAGCGGCGCTCGCAGCCGGACCAGTACGTGGGGAGGTCGGGGTGGGCGTCGGCGAGGTGGGCGGTGGCGTCGGCGCGGACGTCGGCGTGCGACTTGGCGCAGCCGGGGCGTCCGATGCAGGCCGCTACGCGGGTCCAGGGGGTCGGTTCTGTTGCGGTCGGCTCGGCGCCGGGAATGACGATGCCCCTCCAGGGGGTCAACCGGAGTTCTTGTTGCGGGAGTTGGGCGGCCCGGTCGGTGAGGTCGGCCCACTGGTCACCGGTGATGGTTCCGAACGGAGGGAACACTTCAGCCCCTCCGGCGTTTGAGGAGCGGGGTCCGGGGCGGAGCCCCGTGGCCTTCGCGCCGTTGCCGGTTGCTGATCCGTCGGCGGCTGCCGCGCCGTCGTGGCTGGTCGCGCAGTTCCCCGCGCCCCTTGCGGGGCCCCATGCCAAGCCGGCCCCATGAAGCCGGTCACCCACTCTCGCCATCAACTCACCCTCCGCCAGGCCCAGTTCGCGGACACGCCACACCCGCCGACCGGTCACCTCGCGGGCCGATTCCGCGAAGACCTCCGAGGCCAGGACCGCCGCCCGGGCAGCCGTGTCGTAGGGGAGGCGGAGGCCGGCCGGCTCCGTGGCGAGGCGGAGGAGGGCCGAACCGTCGGGGAGGCCCCGCAGCAGGACATCGGGAGCCAGCGCGGCGACGTCCCCGCGACCGTCGTCGAGCGCGAACAGGAACCGCCCGGACAGCTCCGGAGTGACGGAACTCGCACACAGCGCCGCGTCGAGCCCGGTCAGCCAGCCCCGTACGTCGACGTGGCCGCGCCCGTCGAGCCCGGACATCGGCGACGCCACCACGTTGCGGACCCGCTCGTGCGCGGCCGACGGCAGCAGCCCGGCCGCACCGAGCCGCTCGGCCAACTCACCGCCGCAGCCGTCCCGCAGGCCCCTGAGCTGGACGTTGCCGCGCGAGGTGAGGTGCAGCACGCCGTCCCCGAGCCGCCCCGCCGCCGCGCCGAGCGCCCGCGCCTGCGGCACCGTCAGCACCCCGCCGGGTATCCGCACCCGCGCCAGGAACCCGTCGTCCGCGGCGTGCAGCCGCAGCGCGCCCGGGCAGGCGTCGCCCCGGGACGTAACGGACGTACCGGGATCAGGGGGTATGGGGGAGTCGGGCATGCCGGGGAGCATACCCATCGCCCTGTGACGGGCGTCCCGTACCAGGTCATGGCCCGGACCCGTACGATGCAGGGAACAACATCGCCAGCGACGGCGACAGGGGAGGAAGCCCGGTGCGATTCCGGCGCGGTCCCGCCACTGTGAACCCCCACCGGGGGTGAGCCAGGAACTCCCGCCGTCCGACACCACCCGGGGCGCGGACACCCCGAGGAAGGCCAGACGACGCATGCCCCAGCAGCTTCTGCTCCTGTCGACGTCCGACACCGATCTGCTCAGCGCCCGCGCGGCGAACTCCCTCGCCGGCGCCCCGGTCACGTACCGCTTCGCGAACCCGTCCCGGCTCCCGCTCGACGAGCTGGACGCGCTGCTCGACGGCGTCGAGCTGGTCGTCGTCCGGCTGCTCGGCGGCGTCCGCGCCTGGCAGGACGGCATCGACCGGCTGACCGCCGCCCGCGTCCCGCTCGTCGTGCTCAGCGGTGAACAGGCCCCCGACGCCCAGCTGATGGCGGCCTCCACGGTCCCGGTCGGCATCGCCGCCGAGGCGCACGCCTACCTGGCGCACGGCGGTCCCGCGAACCTGGAGCAGCTGGCCCGGTTCCTCTCCGACACGGTGCTGCTCACCGGCCACGGCTTCGAACCCCCGGCCGCCGCGCCGACCTGGGGCCCGCTGGAGCGCACGCCCGCCGCGGCCGACGGCCCGACGGTCGCCGTGCTCTACTACCGCGCCCACCACATGAGCGGCAACACGGCCTTCGTGCACGCCCTCTGCGACGAGATCGAGCGCGCGGGCGCCCGGCCGCTGCCGCTGTACGTGGCGTCGCTGCGCGCCCCCGAGGCCGAGCTGATCGAGGCGCTGGGCGCCGCCGACGCGATCGTCACGACGGTCCTCGCGGCCGGCGGCACCCGCCCGGCCGAGGCGAGCGCCGGCGGCGACGACGAGTCGTGGGACGCGGGCGCGCTCACCGGGCTCGACGTGCCGATCCTCCAGGCCCTGTGCCTGACGTCCTCCCGCGCGGACTGGGAGGAGAACGACGAGGGCGTCTCCCCGCTGGACGCGGCGAGCCAGATCGCGGTGCCCGAGTTCGACGGCCGCCTCATCACCGTCCCGTTCTCCTTCAAGGAGATCGACGAGGACGGGCTCCCGGCGTACGTCGCCGACACCGAGCGCGCGGCCCGGGTCGCCGGGATCGCCGTGCGGCACGCCCGCCTCCGGCACATCCCGGCCGCCGGCAAGCGGCTGGCGCTCGTGCTGTCCGCGTACCCGACGAAGCACTCCCGGATCGGCAACGCGGTGGGCCTCGACACCCCCGCGTCCGCGGTGGCGCTGCTGCGCCGGCTGATCGAGGAGGGCTATGACTTCGGGCCCGCCGAGGACATCCCCGGCCTCGTCTCCGGCGACGGCGACGAGCTGATCCGCGCCCTCATCGAGGCCGGCGGCCACGACCAGGAGTGGCTGACCGACGAGCAGCTCGCCCGCAACCC
Organism: Streptomyces sp. KL116D; assembly: GCF_030766975.1. NCBI lineage: Bacteria > Bacillati > Actinomycetota > Actinomycetes > Kitasatosporales > Streptomycetaceae > Streptomyces > Streptomyces sp. KL116D. Next base: position 61,444 of record NZ_JASERH010000126.1, read on the forward strand.
CGTCCGCATCCCGGCCGCCGACTACAAGCGCTGGTACGTGACGCTGCCGCAGGAGCTGCGCGACGGCGTCGAACGGCACTGGGGCCCGCCGCCCGGCGAGATGTTCCTCGACCGCAGCCGCAACCCGGAGGGCGACATCGTCCTCGCCGCGCTGCGCCGCGGGAACCTGCTGATCCTCATCCAGCCGCCGCGCGGCTTCGGCGAGAACCCGATCGCGATCTACCACGACCCCGATCTCCCGCCGTCCCACCACTACTTGGCGGCGTACCGCTGGATCGCCGCGGCCGCGGACGACGGCGGGTTCGGCGCCGACGCGATGATCCACCTGGGCAAGCACGGCAACCTGGAGTGGCTGCCCGGCAAGAACGCGGGCCTGTCCGCGGCCTGCGGCCCCGACGCGGCCCTCGGCGACCTGCCGCTCGTCTACCCGTTCCTGGTGAACGACCCGGGCGAGGGCACCCAGGCCAAGCGCCGCGTGCACGCCACGCTCATCGACCACCTGGTGCCGCCGATGGCCCGCGCGGACAGCTACGGCGACATCGCCCGCCTGGAACAGCTCCTCGACGAGCACGCCCAGATCGCGTCCATGGACCCGGCGAAGCTCCCGGCGATCCGCGCCCAGATCTGGACCCTCATCCAGGCCGCGAAGCTCGACCACGACCTGGGCGTCGAGGACCGGCCCGAGGACGAGGGCTTCGACGACTTCATCATGCATCTCGACGGCTGGCTCTGTGAGATCAAGGACGTCCAGATCCGCGACGGCCTGCACGTGCTCGGCGGCGCCCCGCAGGGCGAGGCCCGCGTCAACCTGGTCCTCGCCATCCTGCGTGCCCGGCAGATCTGGGGCGGTACGCAGGCCCTGCCGGGGCTGCGGGAGGCGCTCGGTCTCGACGAGTCGGCGGCGACCCGCACCGAGGCGGACCGGATCGAGCTGGAGGCCCGCGCCCTCGTCGAGGCGATGGAGGCGGCCGGCTGGGACGCGACGGCCGTCCCGGACGTGCTGGCGTCAGTCGTGCCCACGCCCCGGGGCGCTGCCCCGGACCCCGCTCCTCAGTCGCCGCAGGGGCTGGAACCGGTCGCCGCGATCCTCGACTTCGCGGCCCGCGAGGTCGTGCCCCGGCTCGACCGGACCACCGACGAACTCGACCACACCGTAAGGGCGTTGAACGGCCGGTTCGTGCCGGCCGGACCGTCCGGCTCGCCGCTGCGCGGACTGGTGAACGTCCTGCCGACCGGCCGCAACTTCTACTCGGTCGACCCGAAGGCGGTCCCCTCCCGGCTGGCGTGGGAGACGGGCCAGGCGCTCGCCGACTCCCTCGTCGAGCGGTACCGGCAGGACAACGACGGGGCGTACCCGACCTCCGTCGGCCTCTCGCTGTGGGGCACGAGCGCCATGCGCACGGCGGGCGACGACGTCGCGGAGGCGTTCGCGCTGCTCGGCATCCGCCCCGTCTGGGACGACGCGTCGCGCCGGGTGACGGGCCTGGAGCCCATCCCGTACGAGGAGTTGAACCGGCCGCGCATCGACGTGACGCTGCGCATCTCCGGCTTCTTCCGCGACGCGTTCCCGCACACGATCGGCCTCCTCGACGACGCCGTCCGGCTCGCCGCGTCCCTCGACGAGCCCGCCGAGATCAACCACGTGCGCGCCCACACCCAGGCCGACCTCGCCGAGCACGGCGACGAGCGCCGCGCCACGACCCGCATCTTCGGCTCGCGTCCGGGCACGTACGGCGCGGGCCTGCTCCAGCTGATCGACTCCAAGGACTGGCGCACCGACGCCGACCTGGCGGAGGTCTACACGGTGTGGGGCGGCTACGCGTACGGCCGCGGTCTGGAGGGGCGGTCGGCCCGTACCGAGATGGAGACGGCCTACAAGCGCATCGCGGTCGCCGCCAAGAACACGGACACCCGCGAGCACGACATCGCCGACTCCGACGACTACTTCCAGTACCACGGCGGCATGGTGGCCACCGTGCGCGCGCTGCGCGGCACGGCCCCCGAGGCGTACATCGGCGACTCGACCCGTCCCGAGACGGTCCGCACCCGCACGCTGGTCGAGGAGACGAGCCGCGTCTTCCGCGCCCGCGTCGTCAACCCGAAGTGGATCGAGGCGATGCGCCGCCACGGCTACAAGGGCGCCTTCGAACTCGCCGCCACCGTGGACTACTTGTTCGGCTACGACGCGACGACCGGCGTCATCGCCGACTGGATGTACGACAAGCTCACGGAGACGTACGTCCTCGACGAGACGAACCGCCAGTTCCTCTCCGAGGCCAACCCCTGGGCCCTCCACGGCATCGCCGAACGCCTCCTGGAGGCCGAGTCCCGCGGCATGTGGGAGAAGCCGGACCCGCAGGTCCTGGCGGCGCTGCGCCAGGTGTACCTGGAGACCGAGGGGGACCTGGAGGCGGACGAGTAGGGCGCTGAGCTGGGGAAACGTGCCTCGACCTGGAGACGGCCGAGTTCTGAGGCCCCCGGCTACCGCAGGGTCGCCGAGAAGCTCCGGCCGTAGGCGTGGTGCGTGCGGACCGTGAGGCGGGTGCCGCCGGGGACCCGGGTGGCCTGTACCGCGTCGTCGCCCGTGACCTTGCGCAGCGCCGGGCCGTGCAGCACCACGCTCACCTCGTCCCGCCCGGTCGTCGGATCGGACACGGCGACCGTCACCTCCTTGCCCTGCCGCCTGACCAGGACCGACGCGGGGCCCTCGACGGCGAGGCCCGCCGTGTGGTGGGTGCCGGAGGCGAAGGTGTTGAGGGCCGTCAGGCCGAGCGCGCGGTGCCGGACGGCCTGGAGGCGCGGGGTGTTGGTGAGGACCTCGACGGGAGTGGTGGCGCGGACCGCCGCTGAGGTCGCGTTCGGGAGCAGGGCGCAGGCGAACGCGGCGGGGCGGGAGCCCGCCGGCTGCTCGACGGTCAGGGAGAAGACCTGCTTCGTCACCGCCGTGTCGGGGTTCGAGGTGCGCACGACGCGGCGGCTGCGCGTGACCGTGTCGAGGCGGGCCTTCGGGCGCGGTCCGCCGAGGTGGACGTAGCCGACGGCCACGCCGCTCGTCGCGTTCGCCCAGCGCACCCAGTTCTCGCCCTCGGTCACGGTCACCGCGTCGCCCGCCGCCGCGATCCGCGCGTCGAGCGTCGTCGTCACCGCCCGGCCCCCGCCGGGCGCGTCCCCGACGCCGGCCGCCAGCACCACGATCTCGTCGTCCAGCAGGAACCACGACTTCGTCGCCCGCGCGCCGCGGTAGACGACGAAGTCGTCCGGCAGGATCCCGGCCTGCTTGTCGCGCCAGGGCACGTCGTCCGAGGCCACCCAGCCGACCGCGCCGTACGCGTCGAGCACCGCCCCGCCCGAGTGGGCCTGCGTCGCCGTCGGGAAGTAGACGTACGCGTTCTGCGACTCGGACGACGCCGTGAAGTTCAGCGGGTGGGACGGGTTGTCGTAGAAGAGCTTGCCCGCGTACAACTCCGGTACCGTGCCCCGGTGTTCGACCGGCGCGGTGACGCCCGCGAGGCCGTAGGGCGAGACGGTCGTGAAGTAGTCGACGCCGAACGCCTGCGTCTGGTCCTGGCCCGACAGGTAGAGGTGGTGCGCGCCGTCGCCCTGGAACCACGGCATCAGGTTCTCGCCGCTCATGTACTCGTACTTGCTGATCCGCGCCGAGCTGCGGGACAGCGCGAACGCGTAGCCGGGGCGCCGGTGCACGGTGCGGTCCATCGCGTTGAGGGCGGCCGAGCGGGCGGGCGGGTTCAGGTCGGCTGCGGGGACGGTCGTGTCGGCGAGGATGTCCGCGTACCGGACGACGCTCTGCGGGGAGACGAACGACGTCGGGTCGAGCGCGGCCCGCGACGTGCCACGGATGTGCTTCACGTACGCCCTGAGCGCCGTCGACGACTCGCCCTCGGCCAGCGACGCCAGGTCGACGACCGCCTCGACGACCGTCGCCACGTCCGCGTAGCCGGTGCCGGTGCGGGACACCGCGCGGCCCTTCACCGCCTCCATCATCCAGCCCTCGAAGATGAGCGGCGCGAACCCGTCGCGGACCCACCCGAACACCGTCGGCACCAGCTCGCCGCCGTGCGCGAACCCGGTCCCGTCGAGGATCTTCAGCGTCTGCACGACCCGGCTGAGCAGGCCCTTCCCGTACGAGCCCGTGTACGCGACGGAGGCGTGCTGGATGAACGAGCCGTCGGCGTAATAGCCGTCCGTCACCCCGTGGTCCAGGGCGTAGGGGTCGATCGTCGCGAAGACGGTGAGCTGGTCCGTGAGCGCCTTGCGGATCCGGGCCTCGTCCGCGGTGAGGGCGCCCTGGAGGATGCGGTTCGTGGTGATGTCGGCGAGGTTCGCGCCGGTGTGGAACCGCGAGTCGAGGTCGACGTCGCCGTCCTTGCCGTTGCGCAGGTACGCGTCCATGGAGGCCACGTAGGTGCGGACGAGGTCGGCGGGGGCGCGGTCGGCGAGCAGCACCAGCGTCTTGCTGATGTGCTGCGAGAGGCCGATCTCCCAGTAGAACCAGTTGCCGTAGTAGCCGGCGGACTGGTCGCCGTAGTAGTGCTCGTGGAGCCAGGTGAGGGCGTCGACGACCTTGTCCTGGACGGCCGGACTCCCGTACAGATCAGCGGAGACGCCCGATGTCCGGGTGGCCAGGGCTATCTCGTAGACGCGCTGGTACGTCGTGTTGAGGTTCGGGTCGCTGGTGCCCAGCGGCAGCCCGGGGAAGAGCTCGTCGGCGCCGGACGCCGCGTCCAGGGCGGCGAGGTTCGTCCGGGCCGTCTTCTCGATCGCGGCGACCTTGCCCGCCGTCTCCGTACGGGAGTTGGAGTCGGCCGTGCCCGCGAACACGGCGACGGTGTTGGCGAGCAGCCGTTCCACCCCGTCCGCCACCTCGGCGGCGCTCGCCCACCCGGTGGGCACGGTGGCGAGCACTCCGGCGGCGGCCAGCACGCTGAGCAGACGTCTTCGGGTGATGTCCATCCGCCGGAGAATGGCAGAGGGGCGTGGACGCGACAAGGGTGTGGCGTGGGATCACGGCTCCGCCCATCATGATCGCCATGGACACCCGTTTCCTCGGCATCCCCGAGCTCACCGAACTGACCGAAGTCCCCTCCGTGGCCGTCGTGGTGGACGTCATGCGCGCCTATACCGTCGCCGCCTGGGCCTTCGGCCGGGGCGCCGAGAAGATCGTGCTGGCCGGTTCGCTCGACGAGGCCCTCGCCCTCAAGTCCCGGCACCCGGACTGGGTGGCCCTCAAGGACGGCCCACCCGCACCCGGCTTCGACGCCGTCAACTCCCCGGCGCTGCTGCGCTCGGCCGACCTCACCGGCAGGACCGTGGTGCAGAAGACCACGGCGGGCACGGTCGGCGCCCTCGCGGTCCGCGACGCCCGACTGGTGCTGTGCGCGGGCTTCGTGGTGGCGGAGGCGACCGCCCGCCTCCTGCGCGGGCACGGCGCCGACGCGGTCACGTTCGTGGTCACCGGCGAGGACGGCCGCGCCGACGAGGACCTGGCCTGCGCCGAGTACATCGCGCACCGGGCCACCGGAACCCCCACGGACCCGGCCGGCTTCCTGCGCCGCGCCGCCGGCTCCCGCGCCGCGGCCGAACTGACCGAGGGCGTACGCGAGGGATCCCACCCCGACGACGTCCCCCTCTGCCTCGACCTCGACCGCTTCCCCTTCGCGATGACCGCGACCCGGGAGGACGCGCTCATGGTGCTGCGGGCGTGCGCGGTGCCGGCGGACTGACCGGCCCCGTCAGAGCGGGTTGAGGCGGGCCTTCAGGAGGCAGAACTCGTTGCCCTCCGGGTCCTGGAGGACGTGCCACTGCTCCTCGCCGGTCTGGCCGATGTCGGCCGGGCGGGCGCCGAGCTTCAGGAGGCGCTCCAGTTCGGCGTCCTGGTCGCGGTCGGTGGCGTTGACGTCGATGTGCAGGCGGGTCTTGCCGGGCTCCGGCTCGTCCCGGCGGCTGAGGATGATCGTCGGCTGCGCGCCGCCGAAGCCCTCGCGCGGGCCGATCTCGACCATGTCGGCCCCCTCGCGGTCGAGCACCACGAAGTCCAGGACCTCGCACCAGAACCGCGCCAGCACCTCGGGGCTGCGGCAGCCGAGCACGAGTTCACTGATGCGACACGCCATGGACGGGACCTTCTCTCTACGGGGGAACGGGTGACTCGGTCGAGACCGTACCGGGCGGGCCGCGCAGGGGGGAAGGAATTTCGGGGCCGCGCACGGGCCGACCAGCCCTTCCGCCCGGCTCAGGGCCCTTCCAGCCGGCTCAGGAGTTCCACCACGCGGCGCGCACCCGCAGGGAACCCGTGTCGGTGCAGCCGGTGCCGTTGACGATCTCCTCGCGGTCGAGGCTCCAGCCCACGACACCGTTCCCCTTGCGGCCCAGTTCGACGAGCCGCTGCGCGCCCGTCTCCGTGCCGTCCTGCACCTGGCACTCCAGGACCGACGTCCACGCCCGCCCGTCCAGGGACACCCCGACGGCGAGCAGCGGCAGCACGACGACGGTCAGCGCCGCGGCGACCCACTGCTCGGAGCGGGCGGCGCGGCGCAGCCAGCCCGGCGGCTCGTACGCGGGGTCGTGGTGGTGGCCGCGCCGGCCCGCCCGGTACTCGACGACGACGCCCTCGCGCAGCGCGAACGCGGCGAGACCCGTCGCCAGGCCCCACCACCCTCCGTAGCAGCAGGCGGCGATCACGCCGACGGCCAGCGGATTGACCACGGTCAGCGCGATCCGGCGCAGCGTGCGCACGAATCCGTCGCCCCCGGGCACGGCCCCGCGCGCCGCGAACAGCGCGAACACGACCCGGGAGACGACGACGCCGAGGACACAGCCGAGGAGCGGCTCGGTCAGCACCATGCCGAGCAGCACGTCGGGCCAGTTGCCGGGTTCCATCCCGACGAAGACGTCCCGTACGTGGGAGCCGCCGCCGACCGTGTACGCGACCTTCAGGGCGGGCACGGCGAGCGCCAGGGCGAGCAGCACGGTGTGCCCGGGTCCGCCCTTGCGGTCGACCGACCTGGCCTGGTCCCGCTCGCGGTCCTGGTCGCGGTCCAGCTGCTGTTCGTGTCCGGTCGGCATGCGCGTCACGAAAACACGGGGCCGGGCCGCGCCGCCCGAGCAAACGCCCAGCGTACGCGCACCGTCACCCGTTGGAGGGCACCTTCGGGGAAGCACCCCGGGCCCCGGGGGGCCTCGGAAGAATCCGCTCCATGACGTTCGGCATCGTGCGCCGCCGCCCCGGCGAACTCCCCCGTGAACTGACCGGCTTCATCGGCCGCGACATCGAACTGACGCACCTGACACGGGCGTTGGGCACCCAGCGCTGCGTCACCGTGCTCGGCCCCGGCGGCGTCGGCAAGACCCGGCTCGCCCTGCGGGCCGTGGCCACACGTACCGACGCCCCGACGCCGCCGGCCTGTCTCGTCGAACTCTCGGCCCTGCGCGACCCCGACCTGCTCCCGCACACCCTCGCCGCCTGCCTCGGCCTGCCCGAACAGGACACCCGCACCCAACTCGACGTGATCCTCGACCACTTGAGGGAGCAGCCGGCGCTGATCATCCTCGACACCTGCGAGCACCTGGTCGACGCGTGCGCCGAGCTCGTCGACATCCTGCTGCGCGAGACCGACGGCGTCCGGGTCCTCGCCACCAGCCGGCAGCCCCTCGACGTCCCCGGCGAGCACACCTTCCCCGTGTCGCCGCTGGCCGTGGACGACGAGGGAGGCGACGCAGTCACCCTCTTCGAGCAGCGGGCCGCCGCCGTCGTGCCCGGCTTCGAGGTGACCGACGCCAACCGGGACGACGTCGTCCGGCTCTGCCGCCGCCTGGACGGCATCCCGCTCGCCATCGAGCTGGCCACCGTACGGCTGCGCGCCGTCCCGCTGCGCCAGCTCATCGAACGCCTGGAGGACCGCTTCCGGCTGCTGACCGGGGGCCGCCGCACGACGCTCCCGCGCCACCAGACCCTCCGTACGGCGATCGACTGGAGCCACGAGCTGTGCGACGAGCGGGAACGGACGCTGTGGGCGCGGCTGTCCGTCTTCGGTGACGTCTTCGACCTCGCGGCGGCCGAAGAGGTCTGCGGATTCGGCGAGTTGACCCCGGCGGACGTGATGGAGGTGCTGATCGACCTGGTCGACAAGTCCGTCGTCCAGCGGGTCGACGAGGCGGGCGCGGGGCCGGGACCGGGGCCGGACGACGGGGACTTCGCGACCCGCTACCGGATGCTCGACACCATCCGGGAGTACGGCGCCGAGCGGCTCGCCGAGTCCGGCGAGGAGACGGCGGCCCGCGACCGCCACCTCGACCGCTACGTGACGGCCGCCGACGCCTTCGACCGGCACTTCATCGGCGACGACCAGATGCCCCGCTGCCGCGCGCTGCGCCGCGAACACCCGGACATCCGGCTCGCGTTGGAGTACGCGCTCGGCAGCGGTGAGCGGGTGCAGAAGGGGGCCGGTCTGGCGGGCGCCCTGTGGGGGTACTGGCAGATCTCCGGGCTGCTCACGGAGGGCAGGTACTGGCAGCAGAAGGTGGCGGAGGCGTTCCCCGGGAGCACCCCGGAGCGGGCCTGGGCGCTGATCGTCGGCGGGTTCATCACGGTGTTCCAGGGCGACCCGGCGGCGGCGGTGCCCGCCATCAGGGAGGGCATCGACATCGCGGACCGGCTGGGGGAGTCCCTGATCAGGGCCCGCGGCTGGCTGTACCTGCAGTGCGCGTACACGTTCCTGTGCGACTTCGACCGGGCCGAACTCGCCCGCGCCCAGGCCCAGGAACGGCTCTCGGCGATCGGCGACCTGACCGGTCTGGTCTCCCTCGACGTGCAGGCGGGCTACCAGTACCACCTCTCCGGCGACGCCGACCTCGCGCTGGAGCGGACCGTGCAGGGGCTCGCCCGCCTCGGGGCCGGCTCCAAGGAGTGCTGGCTGCGCGGCTTCCTGTACACGGTGGCCGGGCTCGCGCACTTCGCGAAGGGCGACCCGGAGGCGAGCGAGGTGGCGCTGAAGCGCGCGCTGCCGCTCAAGGCGGACCTCGGCGACGCCATCGGCTGCGGCTACGCGGTGGAGGTGCTGGCCTGGGTCGCGTCGGGCAACCACCGGCACGAGCGCGCCGCCTGGCTGTTCGGCGGCTCCGACGCGCTGTGGCAGTCCACCGGCGGCGAGCTGCTGAGCGGTGCGCCGGTCTCGGTGGAGAACCACCGGGCGGGCGCGGAGGCGACGCGGGCCGCGCTCGGCGCCGACGCGTACGAGCGGCTGTGGCAGCAGGGCGCGACGGCCCCCGCCGAGGCCCTCTTCGAGGCGGCGCTCGCGGGCACCGACGAACTCGCCGCCCCGGAACCCGACGTGCCCGGCCAGCGCCGCGCCAACGGCGAGGCGCTCACCAAGCGCGAGCACGAGGTGGCGCGCCTCGCGGCCGACGGCCTGTCCAACCGCGAGATCGCCGAGCGCCTCTTCATCTCCCGCCGCACGGTGGACGCCCACATGGAGCGTGTCCTCGCCAAGCTGGGCATCGGCTCCCGCGGCCGGATCGGGGTGAAGCTGGCGGGCGAGGGACTGTAGGGGAGCACTGTAGGGGAGCAGAGGGGCCTGCCGGGGAGTCGCCCGGCAGGCCCCTGGCAGGTTCGCCGCTTCAGCGCTTCAGCGCCTCAGAGCTTGAGAGTGAAGGTGAAGTCGCCGGAGAGGCGGCCGCGCAGCCGAACCGCCGAGACGAGCTTCCCCGCCTCGACCAGACGCACGACCTCCGCCCCCGACAGCCCGCAGCCGTCGGCGATGAGGCGTACCGGACGGACCGGGATGCGGGCCGCGAAGCGCACCGAGACGTCGATGACATCGATGGCGGCGATGTCGTTGATGTCGGTGATGGCCGCGCGGTCCGGCGGGACCGGTGCGCCGGTGTCGAGACGCCAGGCACCCGTCCAGTCGAGGGCGATGCGATTGCGCCGCAGGACGGCCGGGTCCTGGAGCAACTCGGCGGCCAGTACGGGATCGTTGGCGTGCAGGCGGTCCAGGAGCCCGGGCGGGACGGAGCGGACGTGCGTCCGCTCCAGGAGGGCGATCTTCGCCGTGTCCCCGCAGCCGGCGCATCGCACGAGGAGCCAGGCGTCGAGGAGCTTGTGGTGCGCGTTCACGCGGAACTTTCCGTTCGCCCGGAAGCGGTCGGACGGGCACGCGTGACAGCGGCGGAGCACGGTGGGCAGGCAGGTGGGCATGACCACCCAGCTGGTGAGCACAGGAGGACACCGGTTTCAGTGAGAAGTCCGCAGCAAAAAGGAGCGCGGCGCACAGGCGCGACGCGCGACAGATCAGCTCTCGGGGGGTCTCACACGGTGTACAACGGCACGCCCTTGCCTCGACGAATCGGCCGGGCAGCACGGTAACGGCGCACCGCACCGCCCCTCCACCGCTTTTCGGGCCGCCGCCGGCCCTCGTGCGACGGGCGGGTGAATCGGCCCGGTCCGGCGGCACGCCCACGGGAGCGGGCGGTCGCCCCCGTGCTGGCATGGGCGCCGCCACGCCGCTTCGGCGTGCCCGGAGGAAAGGACCCCCGCGTGCGCACTGTCCTCGCCCTGCCCGCCGCGGCGCTGCTGCTCGGCTGTGCCGCGTACGCCGCCGTGGCCGACGACGGTGACCCGGCGGCGGCCGGGGCGCCCGCCGCACCCCCGATGTCCATCGAGCTCACGGACGGCGTCGACACGGCGGCCGGCGGCGACAAGCTGGGCTACACCGTCACCGTCCACAACCAGAGCGGCGTCCCCCTGAAGGCACTGCGCGTCGAGCAGAAGCTGCCGGCGGGCGCCTCCGGCACCGACGCGTCGGAGGGCGGCAGGACCGGCGCGGGCGGCAAGGTCGTGTGGACGGCCGACGTGAAACCGAACGCCAAGACGACGCTCACCTCCCGTACCCGCCTCGGCACCCCGGCCGACGGCGCGCTGCGGGCCGCGTCCACCGCGTGCGCCTACCTCGGGAACGCGAAGGCGCCGGCGGTGTGCGCGAGCGACCTCGACACGCTCGGGGCGGGGGCGGGAGGACCGCGGGGCGAAACCGTCGCGTCGTCCGGCACGTCGGCCCCGGGGATGCTGGCGGGCGGCGTCACCGCGGCCGGGCTCGCCGGTCTTGGGCTCCTCGTGATCCGGCGGCGCAGGCGGGCCGCCGAGGGCTGAGCGGCCCGGCACCGTGCGGGCCCGCAGCGGGAGAACGTCCGCGTAGGGCCGGACAGGTCAAGTCGATCATGCAATTCTCACGCAACGTGACGCGGTGTCACATTCTGTTCATCTTCAATGTGACCCTGCGTCCATGGACAGCAGCAGACGGACGGCGGCGGTGGTGCTCAGCGCCGCGCTCGCCCTGAGCGGTGCGCTCCCGGCGACGGCCGCCCCGCACTCGCACGGCATCGAGCGGGCCCGGGCGTCGGCGCCCGGGGTGCCGAAGGACCCGGTCCCCGTGTTCACGGAGGACTTCGAGCAGACCGCGGCGCCGGTCCGGCTGACGGGCTACACCGGCGCCGGCCCGCTCGCCGACACGTACACCGCCGACGCCGCCTGGCTGGACAACTGCAACGGCTGGGTCGTCGACAACAGCGCGGCCAGTGCGGACTTCCGGCCGGGCATCACCGACTGCGGCGGCCAGGCCAAGTGGTGGGACTCCTCGCGCAGCCTCGCCGAGGCGCTCGGCACCTTCAACGGCGTGGCGGACCCGGAGCACAACCAGGCGGTGACCGCGTTCACCGCCGCCGACCCGGGCGCGAACAAGGTCGAGTTCGAGACGAGCAGGCCGATCGCGCTCGCCTCCCCGAACCGGTTCATCACCTTCTCCGTCGACTCGGCGGCGATGAACTGCTTCGCCGTGGGCCCCTCGCTGAAGTTCTTCCTGATGGACGGGGCGACCGCGATCCCCGCCTCCGACCGGGGCATCAACCCGTGCACCGATCCGGACGCGCGGACCGTCGGTTCGACGAAGGTCGTGAACCGGGCCGCCGACACCCCGATCCTGTTCGGCGGTGACACCCTCGGCGTCCGGATGGTCAACGCGCAGGGGTCGGGCAGCGGGAACGACGCCGCGTTCGACGACATCCGGGTCCTCGACGTCACCCCCTCCGTCGACAAGGCGTTCGGCCCGGCGGTCGCGCCGGCCGGCGGCACGTCGACGCTGACGTTCACCGTGACCAACACGTCCGACCTGTACGCCAAGCCGGGCTGGTCCTTCACCGACGAGCTGCCCGCGGGCCTGACCGTCGCCGACCCGGCCGCGACCTCGACGACCTGCACGAACGGTGCCGTCGACGCGGACCCGGGCGGCACCGCGGTGCGGCTGCGCGGCGACCTGCGGGCCGGCCAGACGTCGTGCACGCTCAGCGTCGACGTCACCGCGGGCCGGGGCACGTACAGCAACTGCGCGGAGAACGTCACCGACCTCGTCGGCGTGAACCCGCCGGGCTGTGCGAGCGTCGAGTTCCAGGACCCGCGCTACACGATCACCAAGACGTCGTCCCCGGCCGCCGGCGAGCCGATCGTGCCGGGCCAGAAGGTCGACTACACGGTCACCGTGACGAACCCGGGCGACGTGCCCGTGGACGCCGCCGTCACCGACGACCTGACGAAGGTCCTCGACGACGCGACGTACGACGGGGACGCGACCGCCGGCGCGGGCACCGTCAACTACACCGAGCCCGAGCTGAGTTGGTCCCACACCCTGGCCCCCGGCGCGAGCGCGACCCTCACGTACTCCGTCACGGTGCACGATCCGCCGGACGGCGACGGGCTGCTGACCAACGCCGTCACCGGCACCGGCCGGTCGAACTGCGCCGACGGGACCGAGCCCGGCTGCACCACCACCGTCGGCGTCGCCGGCCTGGACATCAGGAAGACCTCCGACGCGACCGGTGCCGTGAAGCCGGGCGACAAGGTCACCTACACGGTCACCGTCGCCAACACCGGCAAGGGCGCCTACAAGGGGGCCACGTTCACCGACGACCTGACCGGCGTGCTCGACGACGCCACGTACGGCGCGGACGCGAAGGCCACCTCCGGGACCGTCTCGTACACGGCGCCCGAGGTCGGCTGGACCGGTGACGTGCCCGCGGGCGGCACCGTCACCGTCACCTACTCGGTCACGGCCTTCACCGACCCGGCGGCGTTCGGCGACCGCACCCTCGGCAACGCCGTCGTCTCCGACTCGCCCGGCACCGACTGCCCGGCGGGCTCGGCCGACCCGAAGTGCTCCACCACGCACGACGTGCCCACGCTCACCCTCGCCAAGACCACCGACACCTCCCGGCCGCTCCCCGGCGACACCGTCACCTACACGGTGACCCTCACCAACGACAGCGCCACCGCCCCCTACGAGGACGCCGCGTTCACCGACGACCTGACGAAGGTCCTCGACGACGCGACGTACGACGGGGACGCCACCGCCGACTCGGGGACCGTCGCCTACACGTCGCCCAGGCTGAGCTGGCGCGGTGACGTGCCCGCGGCCGGCACCGTCACCCTCACCTACTCGGTCACCGTCGGCGACCCGCCGCCCGGCGACAAGCTGCTCACCAACGCGGTCAGCGGCGACGTGCCCGGCACCAACTGCCCCGAGGGCAGCAAGGATCCGGCCTGTACGACGACCACCCCGCTGCCCTCCCTGAAGATCAGGAAGACGGCGACGCCGGACGACCCCCGGCCCGGCGACACCATCACCTACACCGTGACGGTCACGGACGACGGCGAGGCCGCCTACCCCGGCGCCACGTTCACCGACGACCTGACCGATGTCCTCGACGACGCCGCCTACAACGAGGACGCGGCGGCCACCACCGGCGCCGTCGCCTACACCGCACCCCGGCTGACCTGGACCGGCGACCTCGCCACGGGCGCCTCCGCCACCGTCACCTACACCGTCGCCGTGGGTCCGCCCGGCGCCGGGGACGGTGAGTTCATCAACGGCGTGGTCGGCGGCCCGGGCTCCAACTGCCCGCCGGGAAGCGCCGATCCGGACTGCCGGACCGTCCTGCCCGCCCCCGACTACGACTTCGGTGACGCCCCCGACTCCTACCGCACCACCCTCGCCGAGAACGGGCCCCGCCACGAGATCGTCGACGGGCTCCGCCTGGGCGGGGCAGTGGAGGAGGACACCAACGGCGCGCCGCACGGCGACGCCGACGGCGACAGGGACGAGGAGGCCGTCACCGCCCGCGTCCTGTACACCCACGACGACACAGCCTCCGCGGCCGTCACCGTCGTCAACACCACCGGCAGGGACGCCGTCCTCGCGGGCTGGCTCGACCGGGACCAGAACGGCACGTTCGACCGCACCGAACTGGTCACGGCCACCGTCCCCGACGGCGGCACCGGCGCCACCCTCACCTGGACGGGCCTCCGGGACATCAAGCCCGGCCGGACCTTCCTGCGGCTGCGCCTGTACGGCGACAGCAGCCTGGAGCGGGCTCCGCGCGCTCCCGTGGCCGCCCCGTCGCCCACCGGCTTCGGCGGGCCGGGCGAGGTCGAGGACCACCTGGTCGCCGTCGAGGCCGCCCATCTGGTGATCGCCAAGTCCGCGTCCGCGTCCGCGCCCGGGCCGGGCGACCGGGTGACCTACACCGTCACCGTCACCAGCAGCGCACCGGAGGAGTACGCGGGGGCGAGCTTCACGGACGACCTGACGAAGGTCCTCGACGACGCGGCGTACGAGGGCGACGCACGGGCCACCACCGGCACCGTCACGTACCGCGAGCCGAGACTGAGCTGGCAGGGCACCGTCCCCGCGGGCGGCACCGTGCACGTCACCTACTCGGTGACCGTCCACGACCCGGTCCGCGGCGACCGCGTCCTGACCAACGCGGTCACCGGCCCCGAGGGCTCCAACTGCGCCGCGGGCAGCGCCGGTCCGGGCTGCTCGACGACCGCCGACGTGCCGCCCCCGGCCGCTGCGAGGCCGCCGGCCGGTCCGAAGCCCCCGGCTCCGCCGGCCGCCCCGGGCCGGCCGCACGCGCAGCTCCCGGACACCGGCGCGCCGGGCGGCGGACTGCGGTGGGGGCTGTCGGCCGCGATGCTGGTCGCCGTCGGAGCCCTGCTGGTGATCGTCTCGCGCAGGCCGCGCAGTGGGCCGAACGAGTCAACCATGTGACAGATCATCAGCTTTTCGGCGCGGGCCGCCCTCTGGGCGGTCCTTCGCCTTTTACCGTCACCGGAACTTCGTACTCCGTAGATGAAGGACTGGTATGTCCAGACATGGGTTCCCTCTCGCCCGGTGGCCGCTGGCCGTCGCGGCGGCGCTGAGCCTGCTGTTCGGCTCTCAGGCCGCGGCGGTCCCGCTCGCCCCCGGGGCGGACGACCCGCGCAGCACGGTCGGCATCACCAAGACGAACAACACCGGTGGGGACCCCCTGGAGCCCGGGGACGACTTCATCTACACGATCAACGGGCAGTGCTCGGGCCTGACGGTCGACTGCGTGGACTTCACCGTCACCGACACGCTGCCCGCCGGGTTCGACGTGACGAGCCTGCCGCAGTCCACCACCTCTCGCGACGTCACGTACGACGAGGCGACGCGGCAGCTGACGGTCGTCTACAAGCAGGACCTGCAGAACCCGGCCGGCAAGACCGGACTGCGGGCCGGGCAGGCCGGCGCCGTCGAGATCGGCATGCGGGTACCGGCCGACACCGACCTCGACGACGGCGCCGTCGTGACGAACACCGCCGAGGTGAGCGCCGACAACGCCGACCCGAAGACCTCCGACACCGACGTCACCGTCACCATCCCGCGCGTGGTCAAGCCGGTGGCGACCAAGACGTGGAAGGACGGCTCCGCGGTCGCGGGCAGCGGCGAGACGTCCACCATCACGCTCGACGTGCGCAACAACTCCTCGTCGTCGGCGAACGTCACCGAGCTGTCGGTCTCCGACACCACTGGCGACACCTTCGAGTACTTCGACTACCGCTACGCCACCGTCACCGCGTTCCCCAAGGGCGCCGACCAGGCCCACATCGTCGTCACGACGGCCGACGGCGCCACGCACACCGGGGCCACCATCACGGAGCCCGGCCGGCTGCCGCTGCCGGACGGCGTCGAGCCCGGGCAGGTCACCGGCTTCGAGGTCGTCTTCACCAACAGCAACGGCGACCCGCTGCCGTACGACGAGAACGGCGGCACCGTCGAGGTCACGATGAAGCTGCGGGACACCAAGCGTTCCGACGGCTCGCCGCTGCGCCCCACCGACAAGATCACGGTGAACAACTGCGCGGTCCCGGCCGCCAAGGAGACCACCGACGGCGACGTGAACGGGACGCAGGTCTGTGCCCCGTACGACATCCTGCCGGACATCCTGGTGCTCCAGCCGACCAAGCGGTTCTACCCGGACACCGACGGCAACTTCAGCCAGGACACCGGCGAGCACGCGGTGCTCGGGGAGAACTCGCCGGTCAGTGCCGAGGTCGACGTGAAGAACGCGTCGCCGTTCCCGGTGAAGACGATCACCATCACGGAGCCGTCGGCGGACACCACGAACGAGTTCGACAAGATCGACGTCGACAAGGTCCGGCTGCGCTTCCCCGAAGGGGCCACGACGGCGCACCTGACGGTGACGTACGCGGACGGCTCCACGTTCGAGCAGGACTACACGGCGAACCAGACGGTCGACGTGGCGAAGGCCGGGACCACCGTCACCAAGGTCGAGGTGACCTACACGGGCG
The DNA here is from genome assembly GCF_030766975.1 of Streptomyces sp. KL116D. Classification (NCBI taxonomy): domain Bacteria; kingdom Bacillati; phylum Actinomycetota; class Actinomycetes; order Kitasatosporales; family Streptomycetaceae; genus Streptomyces; species Streptomyces sp. KL116D. The sequence continues at coordinate 78,122 of NZ_JASERH010000126.1, forward strand.
TGGACGCGGACGGCAACCCGACCATCGCGGAGGGCGCCACCGCCGGCCTCGACGTGCACGGCACGCTGACCGACGCGGTCACCGCCGATGACCTGCCCTCGGGCAGCAGCCCCGGCGTCGACAACTGCGCCTCCTACACCGGGGACGCGGGCCGCACCGACGGCAGCGGCACCGCGTCCGGCGACGCCTGCAAGACGCTGCCGATCGAGGCGCCGAACACCTCGGGCAGCGGCACCAAGGACTCCTCGCAGAACGACATCCCGGCCGACCAGCCGATCACGATGAACCTGAAGGTGACCAACAACGGCAACAAGCCGCTGGTCTCCCCGGTCGTCACCGACCCGTCGGCGGGCCCGGACGGCTCCCCGGCCTCCACCTCGCCGTTCGACGTCCTGCAGATCACGTCGGTCACCGTCAGCCCGTCCGACGCCCCGGTGAAGCTGGAGCTGTGGGACCCGACGGCCGGCGGCGGCAGCGGCGCCTGGGTCGCGTACGACGCGGACGACGCCGCGCTGCTGGAGCGGGCCACCGGCGTGCGCGGCAGCTACGACGGCGAGATGAAGCCGCAGTCCACGTTCACCGTGACCATCGTCGCCGAGCGTCGCCCCGGCGTGCCCGACGGCACCACGCTGCAGAACTGCTACTCGATCGACGCGGGCGGCGACTACACGCCCGGCTCCCCGGTCTGCGGTCCCTCCATGGACACCGCGCCCGCGTCCGACTCCGCGTCGCTCAACAAGTCGATCAGCCCGGGCACCCTGCCCGAGTACGTGCCCGGACTGCCGCGCCAGCACGCCGACATGCGGCTCACCGTCGCCAACACCGGCAACATGTCGGCGAAGTACCTGAAGATGACCGACCGCGACGAGGACTTCTTCGACGCCGTCGACCTCGTCTCCATCAAGTCGAACCAGATGCCGGCCGGCGCCAACCGCGTACAGATCGACGCGTACGTCAACGGCGCCTGGGTGAACGGCACTCCGGCCTCGTCGGCGGCCCTGCCGTCCGGCGTGGACGCCGCCGACGTGACCGGCATCCGCGCCACCTACAGCTCCACCAGCACCAGCAACGACGGCTACGTCATCAAGCCCGAGTGCGCGGGCCAGAGCTGCTCCGGCATCCTCCTCCTCGACATCAGCCCCCGGGAGAAGCTGCGCTCCACCGGCGGGCCCGTCCCCACCCACCTGGAGGACACGGTCAGCGGCGAGTTCCTCACCAAGCTGGAGTCCGAGGACAGCCCCAAGGCCATCGACCCGGTCGACGCGACCCTCGACCTGGTCAAGGGCGACCCGGTCCTGGACGTCAGCAAGACGCCCGACACCGTGCTCGCTCCCGGCGAGGACGCGCCCTTCTACCTGAAGGTCACCAACACCGGCACGGCGAACGTCCCCGACCTCGTCGTCAAGGACGCGCTGCCGCCCGGCATCGCCTTCGTCGACACCTTCAAGGGCGACGACGGACAGCCGTACAAGATCATCGACGCGAAGGTGCCCGACGGCACCCCGGCCGTCCCCACCCCGGTGTTCGACAAGACGTCGGACGGCGACCGGATCTCCGGACTCACCTGGGACTTCTCCAAGGACGACGACGGCAAGGCGTGGATGTTCGCGCCCGGCGCGACCTTCACCATCGAGATCCACGTGCGGCTGGAGGCCGGCATCAAGGCCGGTGACGTCGTCACCAACACGATGGGCGCCACCTCCTCCGACCCGGACCTGGCCTGCGACGGCACGTCGCAGCGCGACGGGGACTTCGGCAGCGGCCTGTACTGCGTCGCCGACGCCACGCTCACCGCCAAGTCCGGCGCCGCGTTCCAGGCCCGCAAGTGGGTCTCCGGCAACGACGCACTCGGCTGGTACAACACGCTCTCCAAGGAGACGGTCCCGGTCGGCGACTCCTCCTGCCTGCTGACCACGGACGCCACCGGCCGCCGCTACACGGCCAACCCGTGCATCGCCCTGGTCAACCCGGGCGACCGCTACCACTACCTGCTGCGGGTGCAGAACGCCGGCACCGAGGCCGGCACCGACATGAGGATCATCGACCGGTTCCCGACCCAGGGCGACAAGGGCGTCATCATCGACCAGCAGCGCGGCACCGCCTGGGACGACGACCCGGCCCTGGCCACGCGGCCGAGCCTGAACGGGCCCGGCACGATGAACGTCAGCTACGAGAACGACGAACCGCTGTGCACCGACGACCTGGACATGGGCGGCGGCAACGGGTCGAGCGCGCCCACCTGCCCGAGCACCGTGTGGGACGACGGCTTCAGCAGGAACGCCGCGGGCGCCAACATGGACCTCGACTTCGACCCGCCGCTGGCGCCGGGCGGCAAGGTCGACATCACGTACGCGATGGACACCCCGCTGAAGGTCACCAAGAACGGTGACCCGACCATCGCCTGGAACTCCTACGCCCACAACGAGACCACGGACCGCGGCGGCGCCACCGCCACCGACGGCAAGCGGGCCGTGCCCTCGGCCAACCCGCGCGTGCTCCAGGCGAACGAGCCGATCCAGGTCGGCGTCGCCCTCGCCTACGGCGACCTGAAGCTGGTCAAGCATCTGGGCGCCCACCCCGACCAGTTGGACGGCGTCCTGAAGCGGGAGCGCTTCCCGTTCCACGTCACCTGCGTCATCCACCCGCAGGGCAGGGCCGACCAGACCGTCATCGACCAGACCTACCGGGTCTCCGTCGACAAGCCGGTCACCGTCACCGGCATCCCGGCCGGCGCCGACTGCCAGGTGTGGGAGGAGGCGGCCCGCGGCGGCACCTCCGACCACCCGCAGAGCAACCCGGTCGAGATCACCATCGAGCCGGGCCTCGGCACCACGTCGGTGCAGACGGCCCGCATCACGAACGCCTTCGAGTTCGGCGCGCTCCAGCTGATCAAGTCGGTCGACGGCGACGCCGCGCAGTACGCGGACGGCCGCACCTACAAGGTCGACGTCTCCTGCGCCCTGCCGAACGCCGCCGGCGGTGCCTCCGACCTCGTGCTCCACAAGTCGTACGAGGTGGGGGCGGACGAGCCGGTCACCATCAGGCCGCTGCCGGTCAACTCCCGTTGCTGGGCGGAGGAGGTGGACACGGGCGGCGCGGAGAAGGCGGTCGTCGACCACGGTTCGGCCGACGACCCGGTCGTCATCTCGGCGGACGGCAGCGCGGCCATCACGGTGACCAACACCTTCCCGGCGGCCGAGATCACCGTCACCAAGCACGTGGTGAACGGCGGCGCGGGCCCGTACGACTTCGCACTGGCCTGCACCACGGACCAGGGCGCGGTCCCGCTGGCACCGGCCGACCGGTCCTTCTCCCTCAAGGACGGCGAGAGCCGCACGATCAGCGTCCCGAAGGGCGCCACGTGCACGGTGACCGAGCGGGACGTGCCCACCGGTGACACGGTGACGTACCGGGCGTCGGACGGCGGCGACGACGGCGAGGTCTTGGTCGACGGCGCGACGAAGGTCGACGTCACCAACACCTTCGACAAGGCGCCGGTCACCCCCGACGGCCACGACAAGGGCGAACTGGCCGACACCGGTTCGCGGGACTGGACGCTGCTCGGCATCCTGCTCGCGGTGCTGGCCCTGGCGACCGGACTCGTCGTGGTCCGCAGGAGGACGGCGTGACGGCCTGACGGCATAACGACGGCGTGACGAAGCCCCGGGTCTCCGGCCCGGGGCTTCGTCATGCCCCTAGAGTCCGCCGCGAAGAAGGAGAGGGAGAAGCCATGACACCCACCGCGGGCACCATCACAGTGGAGGCCATGGACGGCCCGGCCGCGGCCCGGGCGGCGGCCGCGTTCCGGCTGGTCTACGCGGACGTCTTCGCCCGGCCGCCGTACGACGAGACCCCCGACGACGTCACCACGGCCTTCGAGCGCTTCGCCGCGCAGACCGCCCGCCCCCTGTTCCGCGCCGCCCTGGCCCGCACCGCGGACGGCGACCCGGTCGGCATGGCGTACGGCCACGCGGTGCCGCCCGACACCCGCTGGTGGGACGAACTGACCGAACCGGCCCCCGCCGCCCTGCGCCGCGAGGACGGCCGCCGCACCTTCGGCCTCATGGAGTTCGGCGTCCGCGCCCCGTGGCGCGGCCGCGGCATCGCCCGCCGCCTCCACGACACGCTCACCGCGGGCATCACGACGGACCGCATCCTCCTGAACGTCCACCAGTCCGCCACGCCGGCCTCGTCCGCCTACCGCTCCTGGGGCTACCGGAGAATCGGCGAGTCCCGCCCGGGGGCCGGCCTGGTCGGCTATGACGTGATGCTGCTCGACCTGCACCAAAAAGGGCCCGGTCGATGACCTGGGCCCTGAGGTTGCTGTGGAGCGGGTGACGAGAATCGAACTCGCGCTCTAAGCTTGGGAAGCTTATGTTCTACCATTAAACTACACCCGCGTAGTACGGCCGTTTGAGCGGCTTCGTACTGCCGGACACTGTACCCCATGCCGGACCCCGGGCGCTTCTGCCCCGGGGTCCGGCTGCGTTCCGTGGGCGTGGATGTGACTGCGGGTGAAGGGAGTTGGGGCGTACGGTGGGGGGACCGCGAGAGGGTTGTCCAGGGTCGGGGAGTCGCCTGGATCGGCGTCCCTTTCATCCCGTAATGTGACCCCTCGTCGTCGGTCAGGAAACTGGCCCAAATGGCTCGTGGGGAAGGGACTCCGGGACTTGATGGACTCGTTGGAGCGCACTGTCGTCCGTTGTGCCGAAGGGCACGTGTTCAGCACCAATTCGTTCCCGATGCAGCAGGCCGACCGCCTCGGTCCCAGCCGGCTCATCAGGTGTCCGCGGTGCGCGCGGCTGCGTCATGCGGTTCCTGTGGGACCCGACAAGCGGTAACCAGCAGCAACGGCTCTCAGCGCGCGGGCCCGCCGATTGTGGCGGGCCCGCGCGCTCTGCGTATCCTCGGTGCGTGCTTCTCTCAGACAAGGACATCCGGGCCGAGATCGACGCCGGGCGGGTCCGGATCGATCCCTATGACGAATCCATGGTTCAGCCGTCGAGCATCGATGTGCGGCTCGACCGCTACTTCCGGGTGTTCGAGAACCACAAGTACCCGCACATCGACCCGAGCGTCGAGCAGAGCGATCTGACGCGGCTGGTGGAGCCGGAGGGCGACGAGCCCTTCATCCTGCACCCCGGCGAGTTCGTGCTCGCGTCGACGTACGAGGTCATCAGCCTTCCCGAGGACATCGCCTCGCGCCTGGAGGGCAAGAGCTCGCTGGGCCGCCTCGGCCTCGTCACGCACTCCACGGCCGGGTTCATCGACCCGGGCTTCAGCGGCCACGTGACGCTCGAACTGTCGAACCTCGCGACGCTCCCCATCAAGCTGTGGCCGGGCATGAAGATCGGTCAGCTGTGCATGTTCCGGCTGTCGTCGCCCGCCGAGCACCCCTACGGCAGCGAGCGCTACGGCTCCCGCTACCAGGGCCAGCGCGGACCGACCGCCTCCCGTTCCTTCCTCAACTTCCATCGGACCCAGGTGTGAGCAGCAGCGACATGAGTGACGTCAGCCCCGTGCGCGAGAACCTCACGTACGAGAAGTTCGGGGTCGCGGTGCGCGAGCTCGCCCAGACCATCGCCGACGACGGCTACGAGCCGGACATCGTGCTCAGCATCGCCCGCGGCGGTGTCTTCGTGGCCGGCGGCCTGGCGTACGCGCTGGACTGCAAGAACATCCACCTGGTGAACGTGGAGTTCTACACCGGCGTCGGGACCACCCTGGAGATGCCGGTCATGCTGGCGCCCGTCCCCAACGCCATCGACTTCAGCGACAAGAAGGTGCTGATCACCGATGACGTCGCCGACACCGGCAAGACGCTGAAGCTGGTGCACGACTTCTGCCTCGACACCGTGGCCGAGGTCCGGTCCGCCGTGGTCTATGAGAAGTCCCACTCGCTCGTGAAGTGCGAGTACGTGTGGAAGCGGACCGACGACTGGATCAACTTCCCGTGGAGCGTGGAGCCCCCCGTGGTGAAGCGCAGCGGTCAGGTGCTCGACGCCTGAGGAACCCGAGGATGTGAAGAAGGGGGCCCCTCGGGGCCCCCTTTCGCGTGCTCGTTCCGTCCGCGCGCGGACCTGCTAGAACGTGCCCAGCTTGATGATCGACAGCAGGGCGATCAGCTGGATCGCGCTCGCCGCGAGCGCCTTCGGCCAGGGCAGGTCGTGGGACTTCGACACCATCGTGGTGAGCAGCGCGCCGGCCGCCAGCCAGGTCGCCCAGCCCAGGAGCTGCACGAACATCTCGTCGCCGCCGAGGAACATGCCGACGACCAGGCGGGGCGTGTCCGTGAGAGACGCGATCAGCATCGAGAGCCCGACCGTGGGCTGCCAGGCGCCGTCGCCGCCGAGCTGGCGGGCCAGGGTGTGGGTGACGATGCCGAGGATGAAGAAGCTGAGCGTGACCGCGACGCCGGTGGTCAGGACGTACGGGATCGCGGAGGAGAGCGTGGCGTTGATCACGTCCTCGCGGGCGCCGTCGAAGCCGAAGATCGCCAGCAGTCCGTAGAGGAACGTCACGATGAGGGCCGGCGCCCACATCGCGTAGTCCCGCATCTGGAGGTACGTGGCCGCCGGGCGCAGGACGACGCCGCTCAGCAGCTCCTTCCAGTGCAGCCGGGGGCCGATGGGGCCAGCCGGGGTCGAGCCCGCCTGGTAGGTGGCGCCCTGGTTGTAGGGGTCGTCGTTCACCGAGAACGCCTGCGTGTGGCCCGGGTTGTTCGCCGCGTACGGGTCGTAGCCACCGCCCTGGACCTGGCCCTGGCCTTGGCCCTGGTGGTTCCCGAAGTACTCCGGCTCGCCGTGCCCACCGCCCCCGTGGTGCCCGCCGCCCGCCTGGGGCCACTGCTGCTGCCCGTAGTACGGCGGGTGCGGTTGCCCCTGCGGCGCTTCGCGGTTGTCCCGGCCGCGTCCGTTCCTGAATCCAGCCACGTACTCGAACGTACCTGGTTTTGCCGGTCCTATTGCCGGGCCCGGGGATCGGGCCCGGCTTTGCGGCTGACCTGTGACATCCCCTAAGGGGCGGCCCCGAGGGGACGGCCCGAAGGGATGTGTCAGGGCGCGGGGGTCAGTTCGCCTGTACGGAGGACCAGTTGGTGTAGTGCTCCGAGGGGAGGCCCACCGTCGTGCCCATGACGCTGTACGAGCCCGTGGTGGTGGGGCCCGTTGTGGTGCCCTTGAGGACCCACAGGCCCCCGGTGTCGTTGTTCTCGCCGGGAGTGCCGACCACCAGCTCCGGGCGGTCGTTGCGGTTGAGGTCGACGAGCCGGACGGTGGAACCGAACCGGTCGCCGCGCTCGGCGGTGCCGGGTACGCCCGAGGTGTCCTGGCTGATGGCGCGCGAGCCAGCGCCGGTCGGTCCCTGAGGCCCGCCGGGGATCAGGACGACGGTGCCGGCGTTCCGCTTCGAGCCCAGGGCCTCGCCGGGGACGCCGACGGCTATGTCGGCGTAGCCGTCGCCGTTGGTGTCGGCCACGGCGACGTCGCTGCCGAACCCGTCGTCGGACTCAGAGGAGCCGGGGACACCGGGAGTGGACTGGTGGATGAGGAGGGGCGTGGCGGTGGGGTCGACGCCGGTGGGGCCGCCGGGCCAGATCACGATCTGACCGCCCTGGTGGCCGGTGCCGGCCTGCGGGCTGCCGTCGATCACGGTGTCGGCCGGATCGCCGACGACCAGGTCGCCGTAGCCGTCGCCGTTCACGTCACCGATCGCCGCGTTGTCGCCGTCGGTGGGCAGCGGCTGCGGGATCCGGTCGGTGGGCGGGTCGACGTAGATGCCGCCCGCGGGGTGGTCGGACAGGCCCACGCTGATGTCGACGATCTCCGGCCGGCCGTCGCCGTTCAGGTCACCGAGGAGCGTGTCGTCGACGGACGGGGTGTTGGCCTCCAGGCCCGAGGCGGTGGCCTTGCCGGTCCGGGTGAACGGGCCCGCGAGGCGGCGTGAAGCGCACCAGCCGGCCACGGACACCCGCGCCGTGCCCGGCGCGGCCTTCGGGTTCGCGGCGGCGAGGCCGGTGCCGAAGGTGCAGCCCCCGCCGCCGAACGACGGGCTGGGAGTGGACAGCAGCGCCCCGCCCTTCAGCCCCTGGGACCCACCCCACAGCACGGTGACGCTGCCGCGGTTCTGGGCGCCGGTCACGTCCTCGTACGGGGCGCCGACCAGAAGGTCCGCGTAGCCGTCGGCGTCCAGGTCGGCCGTGGCCACCGACTGTCCGGGCTCCGGGGAGAGGGCGGGGCCGGTGCCGTGCCCGCACGGACGGGCACGGCACCGGTGAACTGCGCTCGGTGGCAGGTCAGTCGGCGAAGTTGATGCCGAGGTACGGGGTGCCGGAGGCGGAGATGCCGAGCGTGGAGGTGTAGATGCCGGCCGACGCGGAGAGGGTGTCGTCCGTGTTGGAGTGCAGGGCGTAGACGGCGCCGTTGCCGCCGTTCTCGCCGGAGGCGCCGACGACGACGTCGCCGCGGCCGTCGCCGTCGAGGTCGTCGATGTGGACGTCGGAGCCGAAGTGGTCGCTCTTCTCGTTGGCGTTGGGCACGCCGGGCGTGTCCTGGCTGTAGAACTTGGCGCCCGCGCCGGTGATGCCGGAGCCGTCGGCCGCGCCGTACAGGACGGTGACCGAGCCCGCGTCGGTGATGCCGTCGAGGTTCTCGCCCGAGGCGCCGACGACGAGGTCGAGCCGGCCGTCGCCGTTGACGTCGCCGAGGTCGAGCTCGTTGCCGAAGTAGTCGCCGCTCTCGCCGGACCCGGGCACGCCCGCGGTGTCCTGGTCGATGGTCTGGACGGCGGAGGCGTCCGGTCCCGACTCGGTGCCGTGGGCGATCAGGACGGCGCCGCCCTTCTGGACACCGGGGACGTCGGAGGGGGCCTCGGGGTCCGGGTCCCAGGCCAGGCCGAGGACGACGTCGCCCTTGCCGTCGCCGTCCACGTCGCCGACGTCCGTGATGATGCCGGCGGGCAGCTTCACGTAGCCGGTCGAGGTGACGCCCGAACCGGTGCCGGGGAGGTAGAAGTTGGCGTTCCAGCCCTCGGGGGAGTCCTTCTCGTAGCCGTTGACGAGGAGGTCGTCGATGCCGTCGCCGTTGATGTCGCCGGAGTGCAGGTTGCGGATGCCGTCGCCGCCGCCGCTCCACACCGGTGCGGCCACCGTGTAGGCGCTGCCGGTGCCGCCGCGGACCACGTCGACGGTGGCCGAGTTGGGCGTGGCCACCGCGAGGTCGGACGAGCCGTCGCCGTCGAGGTCGGCGGCCTGCAGCATGGAGCCGAAGCGGTCGTGGCTCGCGGCGCGCGGGTCGGTGACCGTCTTGCCCGTGGTCAGGCCGTTCGCGGACCCGTACAGGATGGCGGCGGTGCCGCCGTCGACGTCGCTGCCGACGTCCTCGCCGGGCGCGCCGACGGCCAGGTCGTCGTAGCCGTCCTCGTTGAAGTCGCCGTACGCGGTGTCGGAGCCGAAGTAGTCGTTCTTCTCGGCGGTTCCGGGCACCCCGGTGGAGTTCTGGCTGATGGTGACGTGCTTGCCGCCGCCGTAGAGGACGCTGACGACACCGGCCCCGGCCTTGCCGTTGACGTAGGCGAACGGCGCGGACGTCGCGGTGTCCGCGACGCCGTCGCCGTTGAAGTCCGCGTCGGACGCGGCGACGCCCGGCGTGGCAGCGGTCGCGGCGCCGGCCCCGGCGACGAACAGACCGCCGGTCAGGGCGGCCGCCGCGGCCGTCGCCGTGGCGAGGCGGATGCGGGTCGGGGACGGGGTGGGGACGCGTCTGTGCTTGGCCATGTGGTGGGCTCCTTGGGATGTACGTGTAGGGGTGGGGTCGGCGCCGCGCGGCACGGCCGGTGCGCGGACCCGGTGGCGAACCGGCGTGTCAGTCGGCGTAGTTGACGCCGAGCTTCGGGGTGCCGGAGGCGGAGATGCCGAGCGTGGAGGTGTAGATGCCGGCCGACGCGGAGAGGGTGTCGTCCGTGTTGGAGTGCAGGGCGTAGACGGCGCCGTTGCCGCCGTTCTCGCCGGAGGCGCCGATGACGACGTCGCCGCGGCCGTCGCCGTCCAGGTCGTCGATGTGGACGTCGTTGCCGAAGTAGTCGTTCTTCTCGTCGGTGTTGGGGACGCCGGGGGTGTTCTGGCTGTAGAACTCGGCGCCCGAACCGTTGTTGATGCCGGAGCCGTCCGCGGCGCCGTACAGGACGGTGACCGAGCCGTCGTTGGTGCCCTTGCCCGTCAGGTCCTCGCCCGGGGCGCCGACGACGAGGTCGAGGTGGCCGTCGCCGTTGATGTCGCCGAGGTCGAGCTCGAAGCCGAACCCGTCGCCGGCCTCACCGCTGCCGGGCACGCCGGCGGTGTCCTGGTGGATGGCGTGGACGCCGTTGTTCTCGGGGCCGACGGAGCTGCCGTAGTTGATCAGTACGGCGCCGCCCTTGTGGCCGTAGCTGCCGCTGCCGTCGGCGTCCTGGCCGAAGACGATGTCGCCGTAGCCGTCCTCGTTGATGTCACCGATGTCGGTGATGACGCCGTCGGGCAGGTCCTGCCAGCTGCTGGACTTCGGGCCGGTGGGAGTACCGGGGAACCAGTAGTTGGCGCTGTCGGCGTACGTTCCCCAGCCGTTGACGAGGAGGTCGTCGATGCCGTCACCGTTGGTGTCGCCGGAGTGGAGGTTCCTGACGCCGTACGCGTCGCCCGACGCCTTGGGGCCGGCGGACAGCGGCGCGACCAGGGTGTAGGCGCCGCCGGTGCCGCCCGCCGCGGTGAACCCGCCCCGGACGATGTCGACCGTCGCGGAGTTGCCGGTGGCCGCGGCGAGGTCGTCCTTGCCGTCGCCGTCGAGGTCCGCCGCTTCGAGGAGCACGCCGAAGTTGTCGTGCTTGGTGGGGCGCGGGTCCTTGACGGTCGTGCCGCCCTGGAGGCCGTTCGCGGAACCCCACAGGAGGACGACGGTGCCGCCGTCCTTGTCCGTGCCCACGTCCTCGCTGCTCGCGCCGACGGCCAGGTCGTCGTACCCGTCGCCGTTGAAGTCGCCGTAGGCGGTGTCCGCGCCGAAGTGGTCGCCGTTCTCGGCCGACCCGGGGACGCCCGCGGAGTTCTGGCTGATGGTGGCGTGCCGGCCGCCGCCGTACAGGACGCTGATCAGCCCTGCCTGGGCCTGGCCCCCCACGTAGGCGCCCGGCGCCGACACGGCGACGTCCGCGGCCCCGTCCCCGTTGAAGTCGGCGTCCGACGCCGCGACACCCGGGGTCGCCGCCGTCGCGGCACCCGTGGAGGCGACGAACAGCCCGCCCGTCAGCGCGGCCGCCGCCGCCGTCGCCGTGGCGACGCGGAGGCGGGTGGGAGAGGGCGCCGGTACGCGCCTGTGCTTGGCCATGTGGTGGCTCCTGCGGCAAGAAGGGGATGTCTGGCGGACATCCCGCGTCGATAGGTGCCGTTCGGCCGCTGTTTGCCGGGAGTTGTCCCGGGCGCAGCTCGCCGGTCGGCGAACAGGAGACACCTCGTGGGGCGTGATGGTTGTACGGGGCAGGTGAGGTTTTCCGGGAATTTCGGAGGGGGTCAGCGGCCGAGTGCCGCGCCGTAGCCCGCCGCGCCCGAAAGGCCCAGTTTCTTCGGTGTCACGGAGACCGTGTCGGGGAACGGGGGCTCCTCGTCCGTCTTGTGGAACCAGACGCCGCCGGTCGAGGCGTTCTCGCCGGGGGCGCCGATCGTGAGGTCCGCGTACCGGTCGCCGTCGTGGTCGGCCGCCGCGACCGCCGCGCCGAACCGGTCGCCCGCCTCCGCGGTGCCGTCGACCTGGGGGCTGTTCTGGGTGATCTGGTCGCCGACGAAGTGCGGTTCGCCGGAGGCCTTCTCCAGGTACGTGATCGCGCCCGCCGCCTTCGCCGTGCCCACCGCCTCGTGCGGGGTGCCGACGAGGAGGGCGTCGTGGCCGTCGTGCACGGTGTCGTGGACCGTGCCCAGGGAGGCGCCGAAGTCGTCCTCGGGCTCGGCCGCGCCGCCGACGTAGGGGGTGTCCTGGGTGGTGCAGCCCACGGGGCCGCCGAGCGTGGTGCCGGGCTTTCCGGTGACGAGGGCGACGGCGCCGCCGGTCCGCTGCTCGCAGTAGGTCGTCTCCACCTCGGAGTTGGGCTGGACGAGGCCGATCGCGAGGTCCTGCGTGCCGTCCGCGTCGAAGTCGCCCGCGGCGAGCGCCGCGCCGTGGTCGCTCGTCGACCAGGTGGTGCGCCAGCCGTCCGCCGCCTTCGTCGTCACGAACGTGCCCTGGTCCTCCATCCCGCGGTACGTGACCGCGAGGTCGTCGCCGCCGTCGCCGTCGAAGTCTGCCGTGGCCAGGGCGGCCGGGCCCGCGAAGTGCCAGGTGCGGACGGTGGTGGGGGTGGTGGAGGCCATGGTGCGCAGGAGCAGCGCGGAGCTCTCCTCGGAGCTGCTGCTGTACACGAGGTCGGCGTGGCCGTCCCGGTCGTAGTCGCCGGCCGTGAGCAGCGCGCCGACGTGGGCCTCCTCGTGGCCGCCCTTGACGGTCGTGGTCCCGGAGGTCAGTCCCTTCGCCGAGCCCCACAGGACGTAGACGGCGCCCTGGTACTGCTCGTCGGGTACGTCGAGGGTCTCGTCCGGGGCGGAGACGGCGAGGTCGGCGTAGCCGTCGCCGTTGAGGTCGGCGGGTGCGACCGCGTAGCCGAAGCGGTCGCCCGTCTCCGAAGTGCCGGGTACGGAGGGGGAGTTCTGGCTGATGGTCGTCGAGCCGTGCTTGCCGAGGCCGCCGCTGCCGCCCCACACCACGTTCACGTACCCGGCCTTCGCGCGGCCGCCCACGCTCGCGTCGGCCACACCGACGGCGAGGTCGGTGTAGCCGTCGCCGTTGAAGTCGCCCCGGGTGCCGCACGGTTGGGCGCCCGCCGGGCTCGCGAGGGGCAGGCTCAGGCCTGCCGCGGCGAGGGCGGCGGCGCACAGGAGGGCCAGGTTTCGCACGCGCACGGTCGGGCTCCCGGGGTCTGGTGGCTGGGGTGCTGTTCGTTCCCCGGGTGTGACGGGTGAGGCGTACGGATGGTTGTGTTCGGGTTAGCGGGAGGTGAACTCCAGTGTGGTGAAGGTGAGTTGGGGCTTCGCTGACAGCAGGGCGGCGGTGCGGGCGCCGGGGAGGACGGTCACCGTGTCCTTGGTCCCCGTGTCCGACGTGCGTTGCAGCACCAGGTCGTCGCGGCCGTCGCCGTCGAAGTCCGCCACCGCCACGACGCGGCCCGCACCCGGCGATCCGGGCACCGCCTTCGTGCCGCCCCGCACCAGCCGGACCTTCGCCCCGTCGCCGCCGGACACGACGAGGTCGGTGCGGCCGTCGCCGTCGAGGTCGCCCGTGTCGAGCGTCTCCCCGGCGGCCGGGACCGTGCGGGGGGCGGCGCCCTGGCCCGCGTACACCTTGAGGCCGCCGCCGGTCAGCACGGCGGTGCCGAACCGGCCGAACGCCACGTCCGTGCCCGCCGGGTAGGCGCCGCCGGGGCGGCCGGGGCCGGTCGGGCCGCCGAGGACGACGGCCGAGCGGGCGGTGCCGTTGTGGGCGCGGACCAGGACGTCGTCGGCGCCGTCGCGGTTCACGTCGGCGGCGGCCGCCGGGACGTTCCCGGACGACTGCGCGATCCGGGCGGTGCCGCGCGAGGCGCCGGCCTTCGTGAACGGGCCCGGAAGGAACGTCAGCCGGCCCCCGCTCGCGTGCACCACCAGGTCGGCCTTGCCGTCGCCGTCGAAGTCGCCGCACACCGGCTGGTCGGGCCAGTCGTTGCCGAAACGTGCCTGCGCGGGGATGCGCAGCTTGACTCCCTGGCCGGAGATGCCGGCCGGCGAGCCGAAGAGGAGCTGGAGCGGCACCGGGGGCTGGCCCTGGCCGTCGTAGGGCGGGTCCGTGGAGACGACGAGGTCGGTGAAGCCGTCGGCGTTCAGGTCGCACGCCGCCTCGGAGCCGAACGCGGCCGGCGTCTGCCCCTTCGTGGGCGCGGCGTACGTGCGCGGGGAGAGCAACTGCCGGGCCGCCGGGACGAGTCCGTGCCCCTTCTTGCCGTACACGATCCCGATGCCGGGGTCGTCGCCCTGCCCGTCGTGGGCCAGTTCGTCGAGGACGAGGTCGGGGGCGCCGTCGCCGTTGAAGTCCGAGGCCGTTCTGGAGCCGGTGCCGCGCGGTACCGGTTGAGCGGCCGCCCGCTCCTTGCCGGCCATCGCCACGGGGTGGTGCGAGGCGGTGGCGTCGGCGTCGGTGTCGTCCGCGCCGCCGCAGGCGGTGAGGGTGGCGGCCAGCAGGACGACGCCCAGCGCGCCGCCCCTGCGGCCGTGCCTCCGTATGCCCGTCATCCTCGTACACCCGTCATTCGCGTCGACCCGCCCCGCCGTCTGTCATGAACAGTCTCTTCCGGTTCATGATGCCGACGGGGCGGGGGATCGTTAAGGGGCGGGAGGTGCCGGGTTGGTCACGTTGTGGGCCGTGATCAGCGCAGCACGTCGCCGAAGGAGATGCCCGCGGCCGGCCGGCCGAAGTCCGCGCCGTTGAACGACGTCACCGCACTCGTCGTCAGGTACGGGGAGCTGCCGCGCAGCACCGTGACGGCGCCCGCGTCGGCCTTGGTGCCGATGTCCTCGCCGGACGCGCCGATCGCCAGGTCCGCGCGGCCGTCGCCGTTGACGTCCTTGAAGCGGACGGACGAGCCGAACCGGTCGCCCGCCTCGGCGGCCCCGGGCACCCCGGTGGTCGCCTGGTGGTAGGCGCGGCCGTCGAGGTCGTAGCCGGACCGGCCCTTGAGGACCACGACCGAGCCGGTGCCCTTGACGCCCGAGACCGTCTCGCCGGGAGCGCCGACCGCGATGTCGTCGAAGCCGTCGGCGTCGAGGTCGCCGACGGCGACGGACGCGCCGAACCGGTCCTCGGTCTCGGTGGCCCCGGGCACCCCGGTGCTGTCCTGGGTGATCTTGTGCATGCCCTCCATCTCGTCGGTGAAGATGGACGATCCGCCGTAGAAGATCCAGATCGAGTTGTCCTCGGCCTGGCCGGTGACCAGGTCGGGGTAGCCGTCGCCGTTGACGTCGCCGGTGGCGGCCGCCTCGGTGGTGGAGCCGGTGAAGTTGCCGTCGATCTGGCCCGAGTAGTAGCCGATGTCGCCCGCGCCGCCGTCGACCCAGCCCATGTACGGGCGGCCGTCGGCGTGCTTGCCGTACAGGACGTAGGTGTAGGTGCGGCCGACGCCGGTGCCGTGGAACTGGGCGGCGGTCTGGCCCTCCAGGGTCACGTCGGAGGGGATGAACTCGACCTCGGGCGCGTACGCCGACGCGGGCGTGCCGTCGCCGTACCACCACCACTTCTTCGCGCTGACGACGGAGAGCTGGGCCCAGTCGTCGCCGTCGAGGTCGACGAAGACGGTGCCCTCGCCGAACCGTTCGTCGTCCTCGGTGGGCGCGTGGTAGACCTGCGCGCCCGTGGTCAGGCCCTTGGCGCTGCCCCATACGACGGTGACGGAGCCGCTCGCCCAGTCGGCGACCTGTTCGCCGGGGGCGCCGACGATCAGGTCGGTGTAGCCGTCGTGGTTCACGTCGCCGCTGGAGACGTTCTCGCCGAACTCGTCCTCGGCCTCCGTGACGCCCGGGACGCCGGGGGTCTCCTGGGTGACGGTCACGGATCTGGCCGGGGTGACGCCGGAGGCCGAGCCGTACGTGATGGTCACGGCGTTGGCCTTGGGGGTGCCGATGGCCAGGTCGCGGTAGCCGTCGCCGTTGTAGTCGTCCTTGAGGGCGGTCGCGGCGGATGCGGTGCCTGCGAGGGGGAGGGTGAGGCCGCCTGCGGTCAGGGCGGCGACCCCGGCGGCTATGGCGAGTTTCTTGAGGCGCACGTCAACTCCAGCGTGGGGTTGGGTAGTTGTTCACCGGTGTGACGGATGGGGTTCGGTGAATGGTTGTACGCCGGGGCGCCGTAACTTCGTGGTGGGGGTGGGCGACTGCGGGTAGTGGCTGGTTGCTCGCGCAGTTCCCCGCGCCCCTGAAGGCGCGGCTTCGCGCCGTGGCTGCGGCTGTTTGATCGCCGGGTGCGGGTCTCGTTGTGGTTGCTCGCGCAGTTCCCCGCGCCCCTGACGGGGCGCCCCTGGCGGGGGCCCCTGAGATGGTGCACGTAGTGCGCATCTCAGGGGCGCGGGGAACTGCGCGGCCAGCCACAGAGCAGCTGGGCTCGACAGTGTGCCGGTCGGGCCTGCGGCGACTAGTCGTCCACGGCCGCGCCGTAGCGGGCGTTCAGGGACGGGGCGGAGAGTGAACCCGCTCCGTACGTCCAGGAACCGGTCGCCGTGATGCCGGTCGAGCCCGCCGAGAAGACCCAGACCACACCGTCGTCGGTGTTCTCGCCGGGCGCCGCCGCGAGGAGCCCGAAGCGGCCGTCGTCGTTCGGGTCGGTGAAGGAGACCTGCCCGCCGAACTTGTCCCCCTTCTCCGCCGCCCCGGGCACGTCCGCCGAGTCCTGGTTGAAGTCCCGCACCCCGGTGGTCCGCAGCCCGAGGGCCGAGCCGCGCAGCACCCACACCGCGCCCGCGTCGGCCACCGTGCCGATGTCCTCGCCGGGCGCGCCGATCGCGACGTCGGCGTACCCGTCGCCGTCACTGTCGCCGACGGACAGGTCGGCACCCCAGCCGTCGCCCTTCTCGGCGGTGCCGGGCACCCCGTCGGTGTCCTGCGTCCACCACTGCGGTTCGCCGCTAGGACCCGTGTCGGAGCCGTAGTAGACGCCGACCATGCCGCCGGTCGTCCACTCGCCGCCGTCGTCGGGGCTGTGCGGCTCACCGGTGACGACGTCGTCCTTGCCGTCCCCGTTGACGTCGCCGGAGGCGACGACCGGGCCGCCGCGCAGCGTGAGCACCGGCAGCGGGTCGGCGTCGGCGGCCGTGCCGGGGAGCACGTACGACCAGCCGTGTCCGGGCTCGTCGCCGACGGAGGTGCCGGAGACGACGAGGTCGGCGAAGCCGTTGGCGTCGTAGTCGCCGGTGGTGAGGGACTGCGGCTGGATGCCGGTCGGCGCGGCCAGGGCGGACCGGGTGGCGGCCTTCGGCGTCGCGCCCTCCGGGGCCTTCGCCTTCGGTGCCTTGCCCGCGAAGTCGGTCCGGGAGGCGCGGACCAGCCGCTTGGCGGTGCCCGCGGTGGATCTCGCGGCGGGTGCCGCCTCGTACTGGAAGATCGCGAGGCCGACCGAGTCGAGGACGGCGAACTGGTCGCCGTCGCCCGTGTCGGAGAACCGGGCGGCGGCGAGCGCCGACCCGAACCGGCCGCCGTCGGCGGGCTCGTCGGCCTCCAGGCCCGTACTGGCGGTGCCGACGAGCCCCTTGGGGGTGCCCCACAGGACGACGCCGCCGCCCGAGTCGGTCACGGTCCCGAGGTCCTCGCCGGGGGAGCCGACGATCGCGTCGTCGTAGCCGTCGCCGTCGATGTCGCCGGAGGCGACGGCCTGCCCGAACGCGTCGCCCGCCTCGGCGGCGCCGGGCACTCCGGTCGTGTTCTGGCTGAAGACGGCGGAGCGGGACGTGCCCATCCCGCTCGGTCCGCCGTACTGGACGGTGACGATCCCGGCCCCGGCGTGGCCGCCCACGGTGGCCCCGGGGGCGCCGACGAGGACGTCGTCGTAGCCGTCGCCGTTGAAGTCGGTGTTGCGGTCGTTCGCGCGGGTGCCGCCCGGGGTGCCCGCGTACGCGGACGGGGCGGCGGCGATGAACGTACCGGTGAGAAGGAGGAACGAGGCCGCGGCGAGGGCGGCCGAACGGTTCTTGCGCACGTGCGGCTCCTGTAGCGAAGGAAGGCCGGGCAGCGCGGGGGGACGGCCGGAAAGGGCCCGTTCCTTGTCCGGCGCCCCGTTTGACACGGGATCATCCGGAAGGGTTGTACGGGACGGGAGAAGCAAAGAGGGCACCCCGTCGTGACGGGGTGCCCTCGGGGCGTCTGCCGGGGGGTGTTACTTCACCGGCTCCGGCTCCGGCGCGTCCTCGGTCTCCGCCTCGCCCGCCGGGTCGACCGGCGTCTTGACGGAGTCGAGCAGCAGCTGCGCGACGTCGACGACCTGGACGGACTCCTTGGCCTTGCCGTCGTTCTTCTTGCCGTTGACCGAGTCGGTCAGCATGACGAGGCAGAACGGGCAGGCCGTCGAGACGATGTCCGGGTTGAGGGACAGGGCCTCGTCGACGCGCTCGTTGTTGATGCGCTTGCCGATCCGCTCCTCCATCCACATGCGCGCGCCGCCGGCGCCGCAGCAGAAGCCGCGCTCCTTGTGGCGGTGCATCTCCTCGTTGCGCAGGCCCGGCACGTTGGCGATGATCTCGCGCGGCGGGGAGTAGATCTTGTTGTGACGGCCCAGGTAGCACGGGTCGTGGTAGGTGATGATGCCCTCGACCGGGGTGACCGGGACGAGCTTGCCCTCGTCGACGAGGTGCTGGAGCAGCTGCGTGTGGTGGATCACTTCGTAATCGCCACCGAGCTGCGGGTACTCGTTGCCGATGGTGTTGAGGCAGTGCGGGCAGGTCGCGACGATCTTCTTGACCGTCTTCGGCTTCTTGGACTCGGCCGTGACCTTGCCGTCGTCGTCGTACTCCTCGCCGAACGCCATGTTCAGCGCCATGACGTTCTCCTGGCCGAGCTGCTGGAACAGCGGCTCGTTGCCGAGGCGGCGGGCGGAGTCACCGGTGCACTTCTCGTCGCCGCCCATGATCGCGAACTTGACGCCCGCGATGTTGAGCAGCTCGGCGAAGGCCTTGGTGGTCTTCTTGGCGCGGTCCTCCAGGGCGCCGGCGCAGCCGACCCAGTAGAGGTACTCGATCTCGGTGAGGTCCTCGATGTCCTTGCCGACGACCGGCACCTCGAAGTCGAGCTCCTTGAGCCACTCCAGGCGCTGCTTCTTCGCCAGGCCCCAGGGGTTGCCCTTCTTCTCCAGGTTCTTGAGCATCGTGCCGGCCTCCGACGGGAAGGCGGACTCGATCATCACCTGGTAGCGGCGCATGTCGACGATGTGGTCGATGTGCTCGATGTCGACCGGGCACTGCTCGACGCAGGCGCCGCAGGTGGTGCAGGACCACAGGACGTCCGGGTCGATGACGCCGTTCTCCTCGAGGGTGCCGATGAGCGGGCGCTCGGCCTCCGCGAGGGCGGCGGCGGGCACGTCCTTGAGCTGCTCCTCGGTCGCCTTCTCCTCGCCCTCCATTGACTTGCCGCCACCGGCGAGCAGGTAGGGCGCCTTGGCGTGCGCGTGGTCGCGCAGCGACATGATCAGGAGCTTCGGCGAGAGCGGCTTGCCGGTGTTCCAGGCGGGGCACTGCGACTGGCAGCGGCCGCACTCGGTGCAGGTGGAGAAGTCGAGCAGGCCCTTCCAGGAGAACTGCTCGACCTGGGAGACGCCGAAGACGTCGTCCTCGCCCGGGTCCTCGAAGTCGATCTCCTTGCCGCCCGAGGTCATCGGCAGCAGCGCGCCCAGCGAGACATCACCGTCGGCGTTGCGCTTGAACCAGATGTTCGGGAAGGCGAGGAAGCGGTGCCAGGCGACGCCCATGTCGGTCTTCAGGGCGACCGTGATCATCCAGATGAAGGAGGTCGCGATCTTCAGGCCGGCGAAGAAGTAGGTGAGGTTCTGGAGCGTGGAGACGTCCAGGCCCTCCAGCGCGTTCACCACGGGGTACGAGATGAAGAACGACGCCTCGTAGCCGTCGACGTGGTGCTGGGCGCCTTCGAGGGCGTGCAGCATGAAGATGCAGACGCCGACGATGAGGATGACGGCCTCGACGAAGTACGCCTGGCCGAAGTTCGAGCCGGCGAAGCGGGACTTGCGGCCCGGCTTGTTCGGCTTGCTCAGCTGGCGGATCACGATGAGGACCACGATGCCGAGGACCGTCATGGTGCCGATGAACTCGACGAAGACGTTGTACGGCGCCCACTCGCCGATGATCGGCAGCAGCCAGTCGGCCTGGAACAGCTGGCCGATGGCGTTGACGATCGTCAGCAGCAGCGAGAAGAAGCCCACTGCCACGAACCAGTGCGCGACACCGACGATGCCCCAGCGGTTCATCCGGGTGTGGCCGAGGAACTCCTTGGCCACGGTGACGGTGCGCTGGACCGGTTCGTCGGTGCGGGTGCCTGCGGGCACGTTCTGGCCGAGCCGCATGAAGTTGTAGATCTGCAGGAGGGCACGGACGAACAGGGCCGCGCCGACCACGATCGTAACCAGCGACACGATGATCGCGGCGAGTTGCATTAGGGGGCTCCTCGGGCCTGCGAGGGTGGTCTCGTCGTTGACGTACTAGTGATTACTAAGCGGTAACTTATGGAGTCCGTCTGAGACTACCCACTTACCCGGTCGCAATGTAGTCGCCCGGGTCGTGATCTGTGTCGCTGAGGGCACCCTCAGGGCGCGGTGCCGTGGTCCGCCGGGTGCGTCGGTGGGCGAGCCAAAGCTGATCGTGTTATTCGCCCCATATTTGGACATAAGGGAATAACTTATGTAGGGCTCCGGCCGGGTGTGCCCCGCCGGTGTCACCCCGATACCGCACTCACCGAGGGGCCCTGAACGCACATGTCGTCCACCTATCTGGTCACCGGCGGCGCGGGCTTCATCGGCTCGCACCTGACCGACGCGCTGCTCGCGCAGGGCCACACCGTCGTCGTCCTCGACGACCTGTCCACCGGCGACCGGGCCCGCCTCGCCGCCGCCTGGCCCAACCCCAAGCTCCGCTTCGTCCGCGGCTCGGCGCTCGACGCCCGCCTCGTCGACGAACTCGCCGGCCGCTGCGACCACGTGATCCACCTCGCCGCCGCCGACGTCCGCCCCGTCCTCGCCGCCGCCCTGCGGCACGGCCGCCCGCTGCTGCTCGCAGGACCGGCCGACGCCGCGGCGCTCGCGCTCGCCCACCACCGGGAGCACGGCCTGCCGGTGACGGTGGTCCGCCTCTTCGACACCGTCGGGCCGCGCGAGTCGCCCACGCACGGCACGCTCGTGCCGCGGCTCGCCGCGCAGGCCGTCGCCGGACAGCCGCTGACCGTCCACGGCGACGGCAGCCGGCGCCACCGCCTCACCCACGTCGCCGACGTCGTCGACGCGCTGCTGCGCCTCCTCGCCCGTCCGGACGCGGCCGGCGGCACCTTCGACGTCGCGCGCTCCGAGGAGACCACCGCCGCCGACCTCGCGCGCACCGTCGTCGAGCGCTCCGGCTCACCGTCGCCGCTCCGTTTCGTCCCGTACGAGACCGGGGCCGAGGACGAGGACGGGGCCGAAGTCCCGTACGGGGCCGGCGTCCCCGACACCCGCGCGCTGCGCGCCCTCACCGGCTGGGCGCCACGGGCCGGGATCGAGGAGATGGTCGACGCGGCACTCGTCGACGTGAGCGGCACGGGCGGCGGCTTCCCGGGACCGGCCGCCCCGATGTCCTTCCCGCCCACCACTCAGCCGTCTTTCCCGCCCACCACCCCGATGTCCTTCCCGCCCGCCGCGGCCCGGGCCTGACGTGCTGTTCGGGATCGCGGCCGCCGCGACCGCGCTGCTGCTCGCCGCCGCCCTGACCGCCGGGCTGCGCGCCCTGGCGCTGCGCACCTCCTTCGGCGTCGACCGGCCCGGCGGCCGCAGGCCCCACAGCCGGCCCACGCCGCACCTCGGCGGGGTGGCCGTGGCGGCGGCGACCGGCGCGGTCGCGGCGACCGGGGCCGCCACCGGGCTGGTACCGCTCGGCTCCACCACGGGGACGCTGCTGCTCGCGGCCGCCGCGGTCGCCCTGCTCGGCTTCCTCGACGATCTGCGGCCGATGGGGGCGCGGGCCCGGATCATCGTCGAGGCGGGCGCCGCGAGCGTGGTCGTGCACGGCACCCACCTGGGCTTCGCCGTCGGCGCGCTCGCGGTCCTGTGGGTGGTCTTCGTGACGAACGCCTTCAACCTGCTCGACAACTCCGACGGGGCGATGGGCGTGGTCGGCGTGGTCACCGCGCTGGGCCTGTGCGTGTGTGCCGGGGCGGAGGGGCTCGGTCCGCTCGCGGTGGTCCTGGGGCTGCTCGCCGCCTCGCTCACCGGTTTCCTCATGCACAACTGGCATCCGGCGCGGATCGTCCTCGGCGGCTGCGGATCGCTGTTCACCGGGTTCCTCGTGGCCTGCTCGGCGCTGCTGGTGAACGTCGAGCACGAGGCGTCCGCCTCGCTCGCCTCCCTGTTCGCGGTGACCGTCGTGGCCACCGCCGACACGGTCCTGGTCGTCGTCTCGCGGCGCCGGGCCGGGCGCGGACTGCTGCGCGGCGGCACCGACCACATCGCGCACCGGCTGCGCCGGCTCGGCCTGACCGTGCCGGGGGCGGCGGTGGTCCTCGGCGTCGCGGCGGCCGTCGGCACGTCGACGGCCGTGCTGCTGCACCGGGGCGCGGTCGGCGTGCCGGTGGTGTGGGGGCTGGTCGGCGCGGCCTCGGTGGCCGTCGTGCTGCTGCTGCGGGTGCCGGTCTACGGCGCCCGCAGACAGGTCAGGGGCGTGCGGGCCGCGGGGACCGCCGAGTCCGTCGATCTGGCGCGGGGCTGATCCGCCGCCGACGCCTGCCGCGCGCACGACCGCGCACCACCGCGCGCGGCGCCGGGCCGGCTCCCGGCGGACCGCCGCGCAGGGGCCGTACCCCGCAGGAGCCGCATTCGCAGGAGCAGTACTCGTAGGGCCGTACTCGTAAGGGAGCGAGACATGCTGAACTTCGGCCGGACGCGCGCACTGGTGCGTGAACTCACCCGGCACGAGATCGACCTGGTGCTCGCCTCGGGCGCGCACGACGGTGTCTTCGGACGGGCCCTGCGCCGGTCCGGGTACCGCGGGCGGATCGTGTCCTTCGAGCCGTTCGGCGGGGTGCGCGCCGGGGTCCGCAGGGCCGCCGCCCGCGACGCGGCCTGGCAGGTGCTGCCGTACGCGCTGGGCGACCGGGACGGCGCCTGGACCCGCCGCCTCGACCAGGTGTGGGAGGACGTCGTGGCGCCCGGCGAGCGGGTGCTGCTCCAGGTGGACCACGCCCCGGAACTGCCCGAGGTCCTCGCGGGAGCGGGTGAGTTCGGGCCCGATCTGGCCCTCGTGCGGTCCGGGGCGGCGTTCGCATGAGGATCGCGCTCGTCCACAGCTTCCACGGCTCGTCGGTGCCCGGCGGCGCGAACGAGTCCGTCCTCGACCAGGCCGCCGCCCTCACCCGCGCGGGCCACGACGTGCACCTCGTCGCCGCCCGCACCGACGACCTCCAGCACGCGCCCTGGTACGCGGCCCGGTGCGCGGTCACCGTGGCCACCGGGCACGGCCGCAGCCCGCTGCCCGTGCTGCGCGCCCTCGCGCCCGACGTGGTGCACGTCCACAACCTGTTCCCCAACTTCGGGCGTGCCTGGACCGCCGAGTGGACCGGACCGCTGGTCGCCACCCTGCACAACTACCGGCCGCTGTGCGCCGCCGCCGTCCTGTACCGGGACGGGGCGCCGTGCACCCGCTGCCTGGACGGCGACCGGTGGGCGGGGCTGCGGCACGGCTGCTACCGGGGCTCGCGGCTCGCGACCCTGCCGCTCGCCTGGTCGTCGCGGGGCGGGGTGCGGGAGAACCCGCTGCTGCGGCGGGCCGACCGGGTGGTGGTCCTGTCGGAGCGGAGCCGGGAGACGTACGTGCGCGCCGGGCTGCCCGAGGAGCGGATCGCGCTGGTCCCCAACTTCGTTCCCGACGTGGAGGGCGCACCGGACGCCGGACCCGATCAGGCGGGTGACGCCTGGGTGTTCGCGGGCGGCCTCACACAGGACGGGGGCATCCTCGACCTGCTGCGCCGCTGGCCCTCGGAACAGCGCCTCGACGTGCTCGGGACCGGGCCGCTGGAGGGCGAGTGCCGGGCGGCGGCGCCGTCGTCCGTGCGGTTCCTCGGGTCCGTCGAGCGGACGGCGCTGCGGCGCTCCCTGCCCGGGTACCGGGGGACGGTCCTCCCGGGCCGCCGCCCGGACGGGGTGCCACTCGGCTATCCGGAGGCGCTGGCGGCGGGGCTGCCCGTGCTCGCCTTCGAGGGTTCCCTGCTGCCGCGCGTGGTGCGCGCCGAGGGCACCGGCACCGTCACCGGCTGGGACGCCTCGCTGCCCGCCGCGCTGGCCGCCGCCGAGCGGATCTTCCCCACGCTGCGCACGCACTGCCGGGGCGTCTACGCCAAGCGGTACGGCGAGGAGGCATGGGTCGAGCGGACCACGGCCCTGTACGCATCGCTGGCGCCGGCGCACGGCGCGGAAGGGCTGCTCCATGGCACTGCGTGAACTGCGGCTGCTGCGCAGGAGGCTGTTCGCCCGCCGGTGGGTGCGCCGGAGCGCGCTGGGCGCCGCGGTGCTCCTGGTGACGGCGTTGTGCGCGGGCTCCCTCGCGTACGCCCGGCTGAACGGCAACATCCGTACCGACGAGGCCACCGACCAGGCCCTCGACGCCGACCACGGCAGACGGCCCGCCGCGCTGCGGCCCGGTGCGCAGAACATCCTGATCATGGGCTCGGACATCGAGGCCACCAAGGACAGCCAGCGCTCCGACACGACGATGCTGCTGCACCTGTCGGCCGACCGGAAGCGGGCCGCGCTGGTGAGCGTGCCGCGCGACCTGATGGTCGACATCCCGGACTGCCGGCTGCCCGACGGGGAGCGCAGCGAACCGGAGTACGCGCAGTTCAACTGGGCGTTCGAGCGGGGCGGCGCGGCCTGCGCGATCCGTACCTTCGAGGACCTGACCGACGTCCGCGTCGACCACCACCTCGTGCTGGACTTCACCGGGTTCAAGAAGGTGGTGGACGCGCTCGGCGGCGTCGACGTGAAGGTGCCCGAGCGGATGCGGGTGCCGGGCGGCGACCTCGTCCTGGACCGCGGCGAGCAGCACCTCGACGGTGCCCAGGCGCTGGTCTTCGTGCGGGGCAGGACCGGTGTCGGCGACGGCAGCGACCTCCAGCGCATCGAGCGGCAGAAGGAGTTCGTGCGCGATCTGATGGACCGGGTGCGGGACGAGGGCCTGCTCTCGCACACCACCCGGCTGTATCCGGCGCTGCACGCGGTCACGTCCTCGCTCACCGCCGACAAGGGCCTCGACTCGCTCAGCGAGCTGTACGGCCTCGCGGAGGGCGCGGGCCAGGTCCCCGAGGGCCGCACCGCCATCGTCACCGTGCCGAGCGTCGAGCACCCCGACTACTGGGGCCGGTACACGCCGGTCGAGGACCAGGCGGAGGCGCTGTTCGAGGCGCTGCGCGAGGACGAGCCGCTGCCGAAGCACCTGTACAACGCGTACGACCCGGAGAACGACGAGCTGTGACCGGCCGCCGCGCGCCGCGCCGTCACGGTGCGGCGCGGCTCGCGGCCAGCGCCCGTACGACCGTCGTCACGTACGGCGAGACCATCAGCACCGGCGCCCGTACGCCCGTGTGCCGCCAGCAGTAGACCCACCACGGCCGCACCGGCAGCTCCCGCGGCGACGTCCGGCGGCGCAGCGCCTCGCGCACCCCGATGCCCGGTTCGCGGGAGCCGTGCAGGGCGGCGGCCGGGCCGGCGGGGCAGTCGCCGACGTGGCGCGGGGCGACGTGCGCGGCGACGCCCGCCCGGCGCGCGCGGAACCCGTGGTCGTAGTCGCCCATGCCGTGCACGAAGACCTTGTCGATGTCGCCGACCCGCTCGCGCACGGCCCAGGGGAGCAGCACCACGTGCCCGTTGTAGGTGTCGCAGGGCTCGGGCCGGCCGCTCGGTTCGACCAGGGCGAGGGAGTGGCCGCGCCGGCCGGAGTAGGTGGTGGCGCCGTCGTGCCGGACTGCTCCGACGATCACCGCGCGGTCGGCGAACTTCCGCGAGGTGTCGAGGAGTTGGGCGAGGGCGTCCGGGGCGAGCCGGACCCCGGTGTGCAGCCACAGCTGGTGGCTGGGTTCGGGGCTGCCGGCGGCGCGGCTGTTGCGGCTGGCCAGGCGCATGCCGTGGCCCCAGTAGACGTCGGGTCCGACGACCGTCACCTGGGTGCCGGGGTGGGCGCGGCGGACCGCTTCGGGGGTGCCGTCCGTCGAGCCCGCGTCCACGAGGTGGGCGCGCACGCGGGTGCCGGGCGGCAGGCCGCGCTGCGCGGTGAGGGCGTCGAGGGCGGCGAGGGTGTCGGCGCGCCGGTTGTGACTGGTCATCAGGACGGCTACCCGGGGTGCTTCCACGCGTCCTCCCTACGTTGCGCTTTACGGACATTCAGCGCATAAGTCTCTATTCTCGGCCTGGCGGAACCGCCCAACGACCCGGCCGTCCTCCGTCGGGCCGGCCATGAAACCCAGGACGCGCCCATGGATCTCCGTCGCATCCCGCTCGGGCTGATCGCCCGGTTTCGATCGAGGCGTCGGGGGACCCGTCCGCGGGCTCTGCGCTCCCCCGCGAAGCCCGCGCTGTCGTATCTGGCGGGCGAAAAGTGACCGTAGGGTCGCGATGAAACCGCAGCTCAGAGCCGTTTTCCTGGAAGTCTGCCCATAAGCGCAGGATAAAAGTTGAGCGGATGGGACTCAGGTCTGTTGACGGCGAGGGGGGTGGTGTTGCAGTCTTGAGTCAGATCCACTCAAGTAGTCAGCTGGAGGAATTGAAATGGCACGTGCGGTCGGCATCGACCTGGGCACGACTAACTCCGTCGTCAGCGTTCTCGAAGGCGGCGAGCCCACCGTCATCACGAACGCGGAGGGCGCCAGGACCACGCCGTCCGTCGTCGCCTTCGCGAAGAACGGCGAGGTGCTGGTCGGCGAGGTCGCCAAGCGCCAGGCGGTCACGAACGTGGACCGGACCATCCGCTCCGTCAAGCGCCACATGGGCACTGACTGGAAGATCGACCTGGATGGCAAGACCTTCAACCCGCAGCAGATGAGCGCCTTCATCCTGCAGAAGCTGAAGCGCGACGCCGAGTCGTACCTGGGCGAGAAGGTGACCGACGCGGTCATCACCGTCCCCGCGTACTTCAACGACTCGGAGCGCCAGGCGACGAAGGAGGCCGGCGAGATCGCGGGCCTGAACGTCCTGCGCATCGTCAACGAGCCGACCGCCGCCGCCCTGGCGTACGGCCTCGACAAGGACGACCAGACGATCCTCGTCTTCGACCTCGGTGGCGGCACCTTCGACGTGTCCCTCCTGGAGATCGGCGACGGCGTCGTCGAGGTGAAGGCCACCAACGGTGACAACCACCTCGGTGGTGACGACTGGGACCAGCGCGTCGTCGACTACCTGGTCAAGCAGTTCAACAACGGCCACGGCGTGGACCTGGGCAAGGACAAGATGGCGCTCCAGCGCCTGCGCGAGGCGGCCGAGAAGGCCAAGATCGAGCTGTCCTCCTCCACGGAGACCACGATCAACCTGCCCTACATCACGGCGTCCGCCGAGGGCCCGCTGCACCTGGACGAGAAGCTCACGCGCGCCCAGTTCCAGCAGCTCACGTCCGACCTGCTGGAGCGCTGCAAGACGCCGTTCCACAACGTCATCAAGGACGCGGGCATCCAGCTCTCCGAGATCGACCACGTCGTTCTCGTCGGTGGCTCGACCCGCATGCCGGCCGTCGCCGAGCTCGTCAAGGAACTGACGGGCGGCAACGAGGCCAACAAGGGCGTGAACCCGGACGAGGTCGTCGCCATCGGCGCCGCCCTGCAGGCCGGTGTCCTCAAGGGCGAGGTCAAGGACGTCCTGCTGCTCGACGTCACCCCGCTGTCTCTTGGCATCGAGACCAAGGGCGGCATCATGACGAAGCTCATCGAGCGCAACACGACCATCCCGACCAAGCGCTCCGAGATCTTCACGACGGCCGAGGACAACCAGCCGTCCGTGCAGATCCAGGTCTACCAGGGCGAGCGCGAGATCGCGGCGTACAACAAGAAGCTCGGGATGTTCGAGCTGACCGGTCTGCCGCCGGCCCCGCGCGGTGTCCCGCAGATCGAGGTCGCCTTCGACATCGACGCCAACGGCATCATGCACGTGACCGCGAAGGACCTCGGCACGGGCAAGGAGCAGAAGATGACCGTCACCGGTGGCTCCTCGCTGCCGAAGGACGAGGTCAACCGGATGCGCGAAGAGGCCGAGAAGTACGCGGAGGAGGACCACGCCCGCCGCGAGGCCGCCGAGTCCCGCAACCAGGGCGAGCAGCTCGTCTACCAGACGGAGAAGTTCCTCGCGGACAACGCGGACAAGGTCCCCGGCGACGTGAAGACCGAGGTCGAAGAGGCCGTCACCGAGCTGAAGGAGAAGCTCAAGGGCGACGACTCGGCCGAGATCCGCACCGCCACCGAGAAGGTCGCCGCCGTCTCGCAGAAGCTGGGCCAGGCCATGTACGCCGACGCCCAGGGCGCGCAGGCCGCCGGTGGCGCCGAGGGCGGTGCCCCGCAGGGCGACGCCAAGGCCGCTGACGACGACGTCGTCGACGCCGAGATCGTCGACGAGGACCGCAAGGACGGTGCCGCGTGACGGAGGAGACCCCGGGCTTCAGCGAGAGCGAAGAGCCTGACGTCCCCTCCGGCGCCACCTCCGACGACGCCGAGCCGAAGACCGCCGCCTCCCCCGAGAAGGGGGAGGGGGCGGCCCCGGCCGGGGACTCAGCAGCCTCCGCGCAGTCCGCATCGGACATTGCCCTGACGGCACAGCTGGACCAGGTGCGCACCGCACTCAGCGAGCGCACCACGGACCTCCAGCGCCTGCAGGCCGAGTACCAGAACTACCGGCGCCGGGTGGAGCGGGACCGTGTCACGGTCAAGGAGATCGCCGTCGCGAACCTCCTGACCGAGCTGCTCCCGGTCCTCGACGACATCGGCCGTGCCCGTGAGCACGGCGAGCTCGTCGGCGGCTTCAAGTCGGTGGCCGAATCCCTGGAGACGGTCGCCGCGAAGATGGGCCTGCAGCAGTTCGGCAAGGAGGGCGAGCCCTTCGACCCGACCGTGCACGAGGCCCTGATGCACAGCTACGCACCGGACGTCACCGAGACGACCTGCGTGGCGATCCTGCAGCCGGGTTACCGGATCGGCGAGCGCACCATCCGCCCCGCGCGGGTGGCGGTCGCCGAGCCGCAGCCGGGTGCGCAGACCGTCAAGCCGGAGACCGCCGCCGAGTCGGCCGACACCGAGGCCGACGAGAAGGAGAGCGGTGGCCCGGACGAGGGCTGACATCGCAGACGCGGCAACTGATGTGAGTGAGGAGGGACGTCGAGGCCGATGAGCACCAAGGACTTCATCGAGAAGGACTACTACAAGGTCCTCGGCGTCCCCAAGGACGCCACCGACGCGGAGATCAAGAAGGCGTACCGCAAGCTCGCCCGGGAGAACCACCCCGACGCCAACAAGGGCAACCCCAAGGCGGAGGAGCGCTTCAAGGAGATCTCCGAGGCGAACGACGTCCTCGGCGACCCCAAGAAGCGCAAGGAGTACGACGAGGCGCGCGCGCTCTTCGGGAACGGCGGCTTCCGCCCCGGTCCCGGCGGCGCGGGCGGCGGCTCGTTCAACTTCGACCTGGGCGACCTCTTCGGCGGCGGCGCCCAGGGCCAGGGCGGCCAGGGCGGCTTCGGCGGCGGCATAGGCGACGTCTTCGGCGGCCTGTTCAACCGGGGCGGCGCGGGCACGGGCACCCGTACCCAGCCGCGCCGCGGCCAGGACATCGAGTCCGAGGTGACGCTCAGCTTCACCGAGGCGGTGGACGGGGCCACGGTCCCGCTCCGGATGTCCTCCCAGGCCCCCTGCAAGGCGTGCTCCGGCACCGGCGACAAGAACGGCACGCCGCGCGTGTGCCCGACCTGCGTCGGCACCGGCCAGGTCTCGCGGGGCGGCGGCGGTGGCTTCTCCCTCACCGATCCCTGCGTGGACTGCAAGGGCCGCGGCCTCATCGCCGAGACCCCCTGCGAGGTCTGCAAGGGCAGCGGCCGCGCCAAGTCCTCCCGCACGATGCAGGTGCGCATCCCGGCCGGCGTCTCCGACGGCCAGCGCATCCGCCTGCGCGGCAAGGGCGCTCCCGGCGAACGGGGCGGCCCCGCGGGCGACCTGTACGTCGTCGTGCACGTCGACGCGCACCCGGTCTTCGGCCGCAAGGGCGACAACCTCACGGTGACCGTCCCGGTCACCTACCCGGAGGCGACGCTCGGCGGCGAGGTCAAGGTGCCCACGCTCGGCGGTCCGCCGGTCACCCTGAAGCTGCCCCCGGGCACGCCGAACGGGCGGACGATGCGGGCCCGTGGCAAGGGTGCGGTCCGCAAGGACGGCACGCGCGGCGACCTGCTGGTCACCGTCGAGGTCGCGGTTCCCAAGGACCTTGACGACGAAGCCCGTTCGGCCCTCGAGTCGTACCGCAAGGCGACTGAGGACACCGATGTGCGGGCAGAACTGTTCCAGGCCGCGAAGGGAGCCTGAGCCAGATGGACGGCCGTCGACGAAGCAACCCGTACGAACTGACCGACGAGACCCC
Source organism: Streptomyces sp. KL116D (assembly GCF_030766975.1). Classification (NCBI taxonomy): domain Bacteria; kingdom Bacillati; phylum Actinomycetota; class Actinomycetes; order Kitasatosporales; family Streptomycetaceae; genus Streptomyces; species Streptomyces sp. KL116D. Next base: position 108,517 of record NZ_JASERH010000126.1, read on the forward strand.
GGTGTACGTGATCTCGGTGGCGGCTCAACTGTCCGGCCTGCACCCGCAGACCCTGCGCCAGTACGACCGCCTCGGCCTGGTCTCCCCCGACCGCACCGCGGGCCGGGGCCGGCGCTACTCCGCCCGCGACATCGAACTGCTGCGCACCGTCCAGCAGTTGTCGCAGGACGAGGGCATCAACCTGGCCGGCATCAAGCGCATCATCGAGCTGGAGAACCAGGTGGCGGCGCTGCAGTCCCGGGTGGCGGAGCTCTCCGCCGCCGTGGAGGGAGCCGCCGCGGCCATGCAGCAACGTGAGGCGGCGGTGCACGCCTCGTACCGCCGCGACCTGGTGCCCTACCAGGAGGTCCAGCAGACGAGCGCGCTCGTGGTCTGGCGGCCGAAGAGGCCGCAGGACTGACGTCGTGTCGTCGAAGGGGCCCGGAGTTCTTCCCGAACTCCGGGCCCCTTCGCGCGTCAGCCGACCTCGTGGCGGAGTCCTCGCACGGCATGCCGCAGGATGGACCCATGACCGAGATCCGCACCCCTCGCCTCCTCCTGCGCCGCTGGCTGCCCGACGACGATCTGGCGCCGCTCGCCGACATCCAGGCCGACCCGGCCGTCATGCGCTACGTCGGCGACGGCGACCCGCGCTCCCTCGACGAGACCGCCGAGGACATCGAGCGCTGGGAGGAGGAGTGGGACGACGAGGGGTTCGGCCTGTTCGCCGTGGAGCTGCTCGGGCCCGGCGAGCTCATCGGCGCCGTCGGCCTGTACGTGCCGGACGCGCCCGCGCCGGTGGCGGGCCACATCGGCATCCAGTGGCGGCTCGGCCGCGCGTTCTGGGGCCAGGGCTACGCGTCCGAGGCCGCGCACGCGTCCCTGGAGTTCGCCCTCCAGGACCGCGGGATCGACCGGGTCGTGGCGGTCACGGCGGAGGGCGACACCTCGTCGGCGAAGGTGCTGGAGAAGCTCGGGATGGACTTCACCGGGGAGGCCGGGGGGTCCCGGCTGTACGCGATCGACCTGACCGAGTACCAGGGCTAGCTCAGTTGCCGCCCGCGTACGCCACGAAGTCCGCCCAGGCCGCACCGGACACGGTGAGGTGGGGGGTGCGGGGGTCCTGCTTGGAGTCGCGGACGTGGGTGGTGCCGGGGGTGTGGGCGACCTCTACGCAGTTGGGGTCGTCGCTGCCGCTGCTGTAGCTGCTCTTGAACCAGGCCAGTTCGGGTTCGCGGTTCATACCTCTCCCAGCACTCGCTCGATGAAGGCCAGCGACTCTCCAGGTGAGAGCGCCTGAGCCCGGATGATGCCACACCGGAGTTCGATGACGCGGAGGTGTTTCGGGTCGGAGACGGGCCGTCCGGCGTAGAGGCCGTGGCAGCGTCCGATCGCGGTTCCGTCCCTGAACTTCAGCACCTCCATCTCCCCACTCATCCCGGCATGGTCCCTGCGGTTCGTCGGCATCACCTGGATCTCGACGTGCTGCAACTGGCCGAGTTCCAGGAGGTGTTCGAGCTGTCGCCGCAACACCATCCTCCCTCCGATCGGGCGCCGTAGGGTCACCTCTTCCTGAACGAAGCTGAGGTTGGGCGCGGGGTCGCGCTCGAAGACCGACTTGCGGGCCGCGCGAGCGGACACTCCTCGCTCGATCTGTTCGCTTGCCAATGCCGGGCGCCACATGGAGATCAGCGCCTGCGCGTACTCGGGCGTCTGCAACAGACCGTGCAGGTTGTGGTTCCAGTACGACGTCAGCTCGACCGCCTTCGCCTCCATCTGCGCGATGTCCCGCACCTTCTTCGGGTACCGCACCTCCGCCACGTCGGCCTTCATCTCCCTGAACAGCCCGGCGGCCGCCAGCACCTCGTCCGCCTTGTCGAGGAACTCCGGACGGGGAATCCGCGTCCCGCTCTCGACCTTGTAGACGATCCCCTCGCCGTACCCCATCGCGGACGCCAGCTCGGGCACCCGCATCCCCACCGCCTCCCGCCGCGCCCGCAGCAACCGCCCCACCAGCGCGATCACCGCGGCCCCCTGCTCGTCGCCGGGCTCGATCTCCCAGCCGTCACCGTCCGTCGCCGCCCCAGTCATCCCGCGCACCTCCAGTCCGCCGAACTCCCCGCCCACGTTCCGTCAGCGTCCGTACCCGTACGTACCGCTGGACAGCCTGTACAGCTCTGGACAGCAGCTGGACAGTCGCCGTACGCGACGGCCGTGTCGCTGGTGAGCGTAGAAGCGTCCGGCCACGCTGAGTGACGTGAACCAGGAAACCGCCGAACTCCCGCACACCACACGCCACTTCACGCAACAGCTGTCGCCGACGCCTCGCGCGGCCCGCCTCGCGCGCCTCCTCGCGGTCGAACAACTCCGCACCTGGGGACTCGTGTACGTCCTCGACGATGCGGCGTACGTCGTGGCGGAACTCGCCGCGAACGCCGTCACGCACGGCCGTCTGCCCGGACGTGACTTCCGGCTGGGTCTGTACGTCGCCGGGGACGTCCTGCGCATCGAGGTCGCCGACGCCCGGGGCGATCGGCGGCCCCAGGTCCGGGCTGGAGAGGGGGAGTCGGGGCGGGGGCTCGTCGTCGTGGCGGCTCTCGCCGACCGCTGGGGCGTCACCGGCGGGCCGAGCCCGCGCAAGACGGTGTGGGCCGAACTCGACCTCGTACGGCCGGAGCGTGCTCAGGGCCGGCGGACGCGGTAGCCGATGCCGCCGCGGTCCCGGTCGGCGCCCGCGGGCTCCGCATTACCTCGCGCGTAATCGCACCTCCGCCCGCCGCCCGGCAGTCTGAAGTCACCGGAACCCGGGCGGCGCACTCCGACCGGGCTCCGGCCCCTTCGTCCGATGACGCACATCCCATGACGCGCATCCCATGACGCACGTCCACGACGCACGACTGGAGGCCGATCGCCATGACCGGACACGACATTCACGCCGCCGCCGTCGCCCGCTACTTCGAGGCCTGGAACGCGCGCACCCCCGAGGAGCGCGCCAAGGCCGTCGCCGCGGCCTGGACCGAGGAGGGCACGTACACCGACCCGCTGGCCGAGGTCGCCGGGCACGAGGGGATCGCGGCCGTGATCGGTGCGGCGCACGAGCAGTTCCCGGGGTTCGCGTTCCGGCAGCTCGGCGCGGTGGACGGGCACCACCGGCTGGCCCGGTTCGGCTGGGAGCTGGTGTCGGAGGCGGACGGGTCCGCGCCGGTCGCCGGGTTCGACGTCGTCGAGCTCGACGAGGACGGGCGGATCAGCGCGGTGCACGGTTTCCTGGACCGGGTGCCCGCCGGAGCGTGAAGAATCCGTGACGGCCGGGGGTGGATGTCCGGAATCAGCCGTATCTGCCTTCATGTAGGGAAGTAATGGACCCGGTTTCATTGCGGTGTTGCTTCACCTCTTGACCCCGTGTGGGCGGCCGAGTTGGCTTCGAGCCACCTCGGTCGCACCGTCGCGGCCACGTCAGGGAGGTATCCGTAATGAACACGCGAATGCGATCCGCCACCATGGCCGGTGCCGCATCCGTCCTGGTGGTCTCGCTATCGGCCTGCGGTGGTGTGCTGCCCGGCGGGGAGAGCGACAGCAGCGCGCCCGTGCGCAAGGGCAACGATGTCAAGATCGGTCTGCTGCTTCCGGAGAAGGAGACCGCGCGCTACGAGAAGTTCGACCGGCCGATCATCAAGCAGAAGATCGCCGAACTCACCGACGGCAAGGGACAGCTTCTCTACGCCAACGCCGACCAGGACGCCGACCTGCAGAACCAGCAGATGCAGAAGATGATCGACCAGAAGGTCGACGCGCTGCTGGTCGATGCCGTCGACGCCAAGGTCATCGCCGCGTCGGTGCAGAAGGCGAAGGACGCGGGGATCCACGTCATCGCCTACGACCGGCTGGCGCAGGGCCCCGTCGACGCCTACATCGGGTTCGACAACGAGCTCGTCGGCCAGACCCAGGGCAAGGAGCTCGTCGAGGCCCTCGGCGACAAGGCGACCAAGGCCAGCAAGATCGTCATGATCAACGGCTCGCCGACCGACCCGAACGCCGCCGACTTCAAGGCGGGCGCCCGCGCGGAACTGGCCGACTCCGTGACCATCGCGAAGTCGTACGACACGGTGGCCTGGAAGCCGAAGAACGCCAAGGCCAACATGGCGCAGGCGATCGCGGCGATCGGCGCGGACAACATCGCGGGCGTCTACTCCGCCAACGACGGCATGGCGGGCGGCATCATCGAGGCGCTGAAGGAGGCCGGGGTCACGAAGATGCCCCCGATCACCGGCCAGGACGCCGAACTCGCCGCCGTCCAGCGCATTCTGGCGGGCGATCAGTACATGAGCGTGTACAAGCCCTACCCGGAGGAGGCCGCGACGGCCGCCGAGATGGCGGTGCGGGTCGCGCAGGGCCGCACCATCGAGTTCGAGGCCCTCGCGATGGACCGCACGGACAGCCCGACGACGCAGCAGATCCGTACGGCGAGCGTGAGCGTGGTCGCGCTGACCCGGGACAACATCAAGCAGACCGTGGTGAAGGACAAGATCTTCAAGGTCTCGGAGATCTGCACCGCGAAGTTCGCGACGGCTTGTGCGGAGGCGGGGCTCACGCACTAGTTCGGGGCGGGTCCTGGTGGCCGGGTCCGCGGGAGCGCTCCCGCGGACCCGGCCCGTTGCTTTCCTCGGGAGGTCGGATCCGGGTCTGACGCCTCAGCGCTCCGAATCCAGAATCCCCGACCGGCCGATGAGGTAGCCGAGCTGAGCCCTGCTCTCGCTGCCGAGGGCCGCGGCGAGTTTGGCGATGTGGACGCGGACGGTGCGGATGTTCATGCCGAGGCGTTCCGCGATGGCCATGTCGGTGAGGCCCGTGACAAGGAGGTTCGCAATGGCCTGCTGGCGGACGGTGAGACCGCCCAGTGACGGCTGGGGGGCGGTTTCGGGGTACAGCGGGGTCGCCAGGTCCCACAGCCGGTCGAAGACGGTCGTGAGGAAGCCGACCAGTGGCTGGTTGCGTATCTCGAGGGCGTGGCTGCGGTCGCTGCTCGCGGGAACGAACGCCACCCGCCGGTCGATCACCACGAGGCGCTCGGTGACTTCGTTCAGGCTGCGCGCCTGCGCATCGCCGGCCAGGGTCTCGAAGTAGGCGAGCACCGGCAGCGAGTGGCGAGACGTGTGTTGGTAGAGGGTGCGGATGCGCCCGCCCCTGGCCAGGAGAGCCTGGTCCCGGGCGAGGGATTCGACGAGGGCTTCGGGCGGCCTGTTGCCGCCCGGCTGAACGGTCAGGAGCTCCGTCGTGGCCTCGGCCATCGCCTTCTCGATGGCTTCCCTGACCTTGTCCAGGCCTTCGAGGACCGTGCCCTCTATCACCGCGGCCGGGGCTGTCGTCGACGGATCGGTCTCGTGCTGCAGGAGACGCCGCAGCGCGGCGGTAGGCAGCGTGAGCTCCAGATGATCCGGCGCCTTCTGCTTGACGAGAATGACCCCGACGTCATCGTGGTGCGGCGCCGGATCGGCATCCGGCACGGCGCCGCGGTCGTCGTGCCGGGAGCGGATCCGCAGCGTGAATCCGGTGTCCCTGTGAGCTGTGGAGTCCTGCACGTCGCGGGGCGCGGGCATGGGGCGGTCTCCTCAGATTCTTCGGTCGGCCATCACGGTTGACGCTGTCATTCCGTTCCTACGACGGCCGCGGGGTCCTGCGCCAGGAGTCCCGACTGGCCGATGAGATAGCCGAGCTGGGCCCGGCTGTCGCTGCCGAGGGTGGCCGCGAGTTTGGCGATGTGGACGCGGACGGTGCGGATGTTCATGCCGAGGCGTTCGGCGATGACGGCGTCGGTGTGGCCCTCGATGAGGAGGGTGGCGATGGTGCGCTGCCGGGTCGTGACCCCGCCGGTCGTCGGCTCGGCGCTCCCGTCCTGCGGAAACATCGGCGTGGCCAGCCGCCACAGCCGCTCGAACGTGGTCGCCAGGTAGGTGATCAGCGCCGGGTGCCGGATCTCCAGGGCGACCGTGCGGTCCTGGTTCGCCGGGATGAAGGCGACGGTGCGGTCGAGCATGATGAGCCGCTCGGTGACCTCGTCGAGGGTGCGGACCTGGACGTCGCCGTCCAGCTGCTCGTAGTGGCCGAGGACGGCCGGCGAGTGGCGCGACGTGTGCTGGTAGAGGGTGCGCATCCGGCAGCCGCGGGTGAGCAGTTCCTGCTCCCGGGGCAGGGCCGAGGCGAGCAGGGGGGCGGGGCGGTGGCCGCCGGGCTGGATGGTGAGCAGCTCCTCCGACGATGCGGTGATGGCTTCGCCGATCGCGTCGTTGATGCGCTGGAAGCCGAGCAGGATGCTGATCATCGGGGCGTCGGGGATGGCCGCGCGCTCGGCGTCCAGCGCCATGAGCGGTGCGAAGGACTCGGCCAGTCGCGCCTCCTGGGTCCGGCGCAGGGCGATGTCCTCCTCGACCGTGCGCAGCAGCTTGGGCAGGGCGACGGCCGGCGGGACCGGGCGCAGCCACTGCTGGTCCTCGAGGTCCGGCCTGAGCAGCGCATGGGCTTCGAGGCACGGGGCCGGTTCGGCATCGGCACGCGACACGCGTCCTTCGCGGAGTGCGCGGGTGTAAAGCCGCATGCCCGCGTCGCACAGGTCGGCTGCTCCGTGTGCGTGCGACTCACCGGTCACGTATCGCTCTCTCTGGTCGGCATCGCGGGCTCCTGTCGGAGGATTCCTGACTGGGCTATCAGAAAGCCCAGCTGGGCTCGACTCCCACTGCCGAGGGCCGCCGCGATCTTGGCTATATGTGCACGGCAGGTGCGCACGTTCATCCCGAGGCGGCGGGCGATCGCCTCGTCGACGTGACCTTCGACGAGAAGCCTGGCGATGGAGCGCTGGACGCCGGTGATGCCGTCGATGGGCGGCGCGTAGGGAGCCGCGTCCTCGAGTATCGGGACCGCGCGCTGCCAGAGCTGCTCGAACACCCGCGTGAGGTAGCTGACGACGCCGGGGTGCCGCAGTTCGAGGGCGACCTGCTGTCCCATCTCGCGGTCGTCGGACGCGGGGATGAAGGCGACTGTCCCGTCGAAGATCATCAGCCGCTCGATCAGCTCCTCCAGGGTGCGTATCTCGACGTTGCCCTGCGCCATGACCTGCGCGTACTCCAGAGTGCCCTGACTGTGCCTGGCCGTGTGCTGGTAGAGGGTGCGCATGACGATGCCGCGCTCCAGGACACCCTTGCTGAGTTTCATGGCCTCGGTCAGCGCGTACTCGCTCCGCCCGCCGCCGGGCTGGACCGTGAGGATCTCGGTCTGGCACTCGGCCGTGGCGAGTTCGATCGCGGCGTTGATCCTGCTGAAGCCTTCCAGGACAGTGATGGAATGGACCTCGGACTGCCCCTGCGCACTGATCGCCATGAATGGCTCAAACGCTTCGGTCAGTTGAACCGCCAGAGTCCTGCGTTCGAGGATCTCGTGTTCGATCGGCTGGAGGCGCTGGGCCAGGGCCGCGGTGGGCGGAACGGGCCGGAGCCAGTCGGCGTCGTCGGGATCCGGGTGCAGAAGCGCGAAATCCACGAGGCAGGGAGCCGCCGCGACCTCCTCGCGCGCGATCCGTCCCGACTGAAGGGCGCTGGCGTAAAGGCGCCTTCCTTCATCACATAGTTCAGCCACCTGATGAGGATGTGTCTGAATTGGGTTTTTTTGCGTCATTCCTCCACCCCCCAGGGTCCTGAACGTGCAGGAACATGATGCATCTCCCCTGTGGTGTTTGCGTGACCGAATGAGCCATCGTCATGGGTGCCGGGGGAGAGTAGCCATTGGAAGTGAGGACGAGGCCCGCTATGCGCAAGAAGATGCTTCGGTCGGCACTTGCTGTTGCCTTCTCCGCTGGGATTGCCCTCGGTGCGGTCAGCACTCTCGACCTGCATTGGGGCAGCATGCCGGCTGCGGAGAACGCATCCGCCGTCCAGGCCGCAACGCCGCCGGATCTGCACTGGGGTGGCGTCGCCCCCGCGGATCTCTGCTGGTGCGCCAGGACGGACGCGAGCGCATGATCACCCCACCCGACGACAGATCCCTACGCCGCGAGATGGCGATCGCCTACCGGTCCGGTTGGCACACGATCGACCTCGTGACGGCGATTCCGAGTGCCGGTGACTCGCTCATGGTCACCCTCTTCGGAGAGCCGATCATCGTGGTGCGGGACGACGACGACGACATCCGGGCGTACCGGTGTCTGCGTCGGCCGCGCGGCGCCCCACAGCCGGTGCGGACCGTCGTCCGGTACGGAATGATCTTCGTGAACCTCGACCAGCGGGACCACCAGCTGGTCGGTGACGGGGAGCCCGAGGATGCCTCGCGCGCCCCGCAGAGAACCACAGCCACCCCCCGCAGTGCCTGACGCGATTCCCCCGTCGTTGTAGATCGCGCAGGTGCTTCCCCCCGCAGCGGCGTCACCGTGGACCTGAAACACGGTGACGCCGCTGCAGTTTTGTGTCCGGGTGCCCGGGGCCCGTGTACGGGGCCCGCTCGTGGCTACTCGTCGAAGACGGCGTTGCCCGTGCCGCGGTCGACCGCGATCTCGATGACCACCCGGTCCGGGTTGGGCCGGGGCGCCCGCGTGTAGCGCTCGGCGTAGCGGCGCTCGGCGTCGGCGACGCGCTCCGGGTCCGTGTGCACCGTGGCCCGGCCCTCCAGCGTCGCCCACCGCCGGCCGTCGACCTGGCAGACGGCGACCCGCGCGGGGGTCCGCCCCTCGACGAGGTGGGCGACCTTGCGGCTGGCCTTGTTCGTGATGACGCGGGCCACCCGCTGCTCGGCGTCGTACGTCACGCCGACCGGCACGACGTGCGGAGTGCCGTCGGGGCGCAGCGTCGTCAGGGTGCACAGGTGCCGTTCCCGCCAGAAGCCGAGGAAGGCGTTGGTGGGGTTGTCCAGGTCGATCCGTTTGGCCATGCCCGGAACTTATCCCGTCCGCCACCTTGAGTGGAATAGACTCAACTTTGTGTACGCTGGATAGGTCAGAGTTGACGTAGTAGTCATAGTGGCCGAGAGCGTGGAGGAGACAGGTACGTGGACGCCGAGCTGACGAACCGGAGCCGCGACGCGATCAACGCGGCAAGCAGCCGGGCCGTGTCCGGGGGGCACCCGGATCTGACCCCGGCGCACCTGCTGCTCGCGCTGCTCGAGGGGCAGGACAACGAGAACATCGTCGATCTGCTGGCCGCGGTCGACGCCGACCAGGCGCAGGTCAGGGTGGGGGCCGAGCGCGTGCTCGGCGGGCTGCCCAGCGTGACCGGGTCGACCGTCGCGCCCCCGCAGCCCAACCGCGAGCTGCTCGCCGTCATCGCGGACGCCGCCGAGCGGGCCAAGGAGCTGGGCGACGAGTTCCTCTCCACGGAGCACCTGCTCATCGGGATCGCCGCCAAGGGCGGGGCCGCCGGTGAGGTGCTCGGCAAGGAAGGGGCCAGTGCGAAGAAGCTGGCCGAGGCATTCACGAGGAGCAGGGGAGGGCGCCGGGTGACCACACCCGATCCCGAGGGTTCGTACAAGGCCCTGGAGAAGTTCGGCACCGATTTCACCGAGGCCGCCCGCGAGGGCCGGCTCGACCCCGTCATCGGGCGTGACCAGGAGATCCGGCGGGTCGTGCAGGTGCTGTCCCGGCGCACCAAGAACAACCCCGTGCTGATCGGCGAGCCCGGCGTCGGCAAGACCGCCGTCGTCGAGGGGCTCGCGCAGCGCATCGTGAAGGGCGACGTACCGGAGTCCCTGAAGGACAAGCGGCTCGTCTCGCTCGACCTCGGCGCGATGGTCGCAGGTGCGAAGTACCGCGGCGAGTTCGAGGAGCGCCTGAAGACCGTCCTCTCCGAGATCAAGGAGAGCGACGGCCAGATCATCACGTTCATCGACGAGCTGCACACCGTCGTCGGCGCGGGCGCGGGCGGCGACTCCGCCATGGACGCGGGCAACATGCTGAAGCCGATGCTCGCCCGCGGCGAACTGCGCATGGTGGGCGCGACCACGCTGGACGAGTACCGCGAGCGGATCGAGAAGGACCCCGCCCTGGAGCGCCGCTTCCAGCAGGTGCTGGTCGCCGAGCCGACCGTCGAGGACTCCATCGCGATCCTGCGCGGGCTCAAGGGCCGTTACGAGGCCCACCACAAGGTCCAGATCGCCGACAGCGCCCTCGTCGCCGCCGCCACGCTCTCCGACCGCTACATCACCTCCCGCTTCCTGCCCGACAAGGCCATCGACCTGGTCGACGAGGCCGCGTCCCGGCTCCGTATGGAGATCGACTCCTCGCCCGTCGAGATCGACGAACTCCAGCGCGCCGTCGACCGGTTGAAGATGGAGGAGCTGGCGATCGGCAAGGAGACCGATCCGGCCAGCCGGCAGCGCCTGGAGAAGCTGCGGCGCGACCTCGCCGACAGGGAGGAGGAGCTGCGCGGTCTCACCGCCCGCTGGGAGAAGGAGAAGCAGTCCCTCAACCGGGTCGGTGAACTGAAGGAGAAGCTCGACGAGCTGCGCGGCCAGGCCGAGCGCGCCCAGCGCGACGGCGACTTCGACACCGCCTCCAAGCTGCTCTACGGCGAGATCCCCACGCTGGAAAGGGACTTGGAGGCCGCGAGCGAGGCCGAGGAGGAGGTCGCGCGCGACACCATGGTCAAGGAGGAGGTCGGGCCCGACGACATCGCCGACGTCGTCGCGTCCTGGACCGGCATCCCGGCCGGCCGCCTCCTGGAGGGCGAGACGCAGAAGCTGCTCAGGATGGAGGACGAGCTGGGCAAGCGGCTCATCGGGCAGGGCGAGGCCGTGCAGGCCGTGTCCGACGCCGTCCGCCGCACCCGCGCCGGGATCGCCGACCCCGACCGGCCCACCGGGTCCTTCCTCTTCCTCGGCCCGACCGGCGTCGGCAAGACCGAGCTGGCCAAGGCCCTCGCGGACTTCCTCTTCGACGACGAGCGGGCCATGATCCGCATCGACATGTCGGAGTACGGCGAGAAGCACTCCGTGGCCCGGCTCGTCGGGGCACCCCCCGGCTACGTCGGCTACGAGGAGGGCGGCCAGCTCACCGAGGCGGTGCGCCGCCGCCCGTACAGCGTGGTCCTGCTCGACGAGGTCGAGAAGGCGCACCCTGAGGTCTTCGACGTCCTCCTCCAGGTGCTCGACGACGGCCGGCTCACCGACGGCCAGGGCCGCACGGTCGACTTCCGCAACACGATCCTGATCCTCACGTCGAACCTGGGCAGCCAGTTCCTGGTGGAGCCGACGACCTCGGCCGAGACGAAGAAGCAGCAGGTCCTGGAGACCGTCCGGGCCTCCTTCAAGCCGGAGTTCCTCAACCGGCTCGACGACCTGGTCGTCTTCTCCGCACTGGAGAAGGACGAGCTGGCGCGCATCGCCCGCCTCCAGCTCGACCGCCTCGCCAAGCGCCTCGCCGACCGCCGTCTCACGCTCGACGTGTCCGACGCGGCGCTGGCGTGGCTCGCGGACGAGGGCAACGATCCGGCGTACGGGGCGCGGCCCCTGCGCCGCCTCGTCCAGACGGCCATCGGTGACCGGCTGGCCAAGGAGATCCTGTCCGGTGAGGTGAAGGACGGGGACACGGTGCGAGTGGATGCGTTCGGTGACGGGTTGATCGTGGGGCCCGCCACCGGGAAATCCTTGTAGGCCGGGCACCCGCGGGCCGGTGGGGGCTGGTCGCGCAGTTCCCCGCGCCCCTGGAGCATGCGGCTCCGCCGCAGCCCCGGGGCGCCCCCTGAGATGGCGCGCGCGGTGCGCATCTTGGGGGCGCGGGGAACTGCGCGAGCGGCCACGACGAGAGCCGCACCCGGTGACCGGCCGAATGGCTTCGCCGCAGCCCCGGGGCGCCCCCTGAGATGGCGCACGCGGTGCGCATCTTGGGGGCGCGGGGAACTGCGCGAGCAACCACGACGAGGCCCGCGGTCGGCGACCGGTCGAAACAAGGCAGACGGGCTTCCGGGCTTGCCCCCCGGGGGGCCCGGTGGGAGAGGATGGGCCGGAACCATACGAAGGGACCAAGAACCGTGAGCATCGACCCGTCCTCGATTCCGAATTTCGGGGGACAGCCCCAGCCGCAGCAGGGGGCGGGACCGGCGGGCCCCGTCATTCCCGACCAGGATCTGGTCAAGCAGCTCCTCGAGCAGATGGAGCTCAAGTACGTCACCGACGAAGAGGGTGACCTCGCGGCTCCGTGGGAGGAGTTCCGCACCTACTTCATGTTCCGTGGCGAGGGCGACCAGCAGGTCTTCTCGGTGCGGACCTTCTACGACCGGCCGCACGCCATCGAGATCAAGCCGCAGCTCCTGGAGTCGATCGACGACTGGAACCGCCGCACCCTGTGGCCCAAGGTCTACAGCCACACCCACGACGACGGCCAGGTCCGCCTCATCGGCGAGGCCCAGATGCTGATCGGCACCGGTGTCTCGCTGGAGCACTTCGTGTCGTCGACCGTCAGCTGGGTGCGCGCCGCGATCGAGTTCGACCGCTGGCTGGTGGAGCAGCTCGGCCTGGAGGCCGACGTCGACTCCGCCGACGAGAAGCCCGAGGACGACGACTCCGAGTAGGACCGTCCGCCCCCGGCTACAGCGGCGTGTGGGCGTACACGATCAGATACGTCCCGTACGTCACCGAGAGCCCGGCCAGTACGCCCACCACCAGGAGGGCGTGCGCAGGCCGGGCTCTCGCCGTGCGGGCCAGCGCGCAGGCGAGCGGCAGCAGCAGCGGGAACGCGGGGAGCAGGAAGCGCGGCTTCGACTCGAAGAAGCCGGAGCCGCCGACCGTGATCAGGAGCAGCACCCCGCTGAACACCAGGAGCGGCAGCGGCGCCCGGTCGAGGACCAGGAGCGCGAAGAGCAGCACCGCCACCGCGACGATCAGCAGGGTCACGGCGAAGACGAAGCGGTCGCCGTCGAGCAGCATCTTCCGGATGAACCGGGCCGAACCGGCCCCGAAGTCGAACGTCGATCCCCAGCCGCGCTGCACCGCGAAGTAGCCGCCGAGCGGATCGCCCTTGCGGATCCCCACCCACAGCACGTACGAGGCCCAGCCGAGCGGCGCGAGCGCGGCGCCCGTCCACAGCCTGTGGGGAACCCGGCCGCGCCGCCGCACGATCTCGTACGCGGCCGTGGCCAGGACCGCCGCGGCGACCGCGAAGCCGTTCGGCCGGGACAGCCCGGCGAGCGCGGCGAGGGTGCCCGCCCACAGCCAGCGCCCGGTGAGCACCGCGTACAGCGACCAGGCGGCGAGCGCGGTGAGCAGCGGTTCCGTGTAGGCCATGGACAGCACGACGGAGTGCGGGAGCAGGCCCCACAGGACGACGAGGAGCGTGGCCACCGTGCGGCCGTGCAGGTGCTCGCCGATGCGGTGGACGCCGAGGGCCGCGGCGAGCGTCGCCGCCCACGCGAGCAGCAGCGCCGCGCCGCCCGCGCCGATCGGCAGCACGGTGTGGACGGCGCGGATCAGCGCCGGGTACAGCGGGAAGAACGCCAGGTCGCTGTGGACGACACCGGCCTCGAAGTGCAGGGTGCGGGCGCCGTAGCCGTGCGTGGCGATGCCGGCGTACCAGAGCGAGTCCCAGGACCGGCCGAGCAGCGCGAAGGGTTTCTGCCCGGTCAGCCAGGCGCCGACGGCGACGGCGAGCATTCCGGTGAGCCGGGCCGCCGCGAAGAGGGCGAGCGCGCGGGCCGCGCCTGCCACGGGCGGGCGCGACAGGGTCCTGGGTGCTGCGGGGGGAGTGGGCGCGTCGAGGAGGGCGGTGCTCGGCTGGGTCACATCCGAACCCTCCGATGACGCCTCGTCAGGCGCGAGTCGGACGCGTCCGGACGGGGGCCCGGGACCCGCCGGCTACATCGACTTGAGCCGCGCCGCCGCCTCCGCGAGCACGTCCTGCCGCTTGCAGAACGCGAACCGTACGAAGGGTGCGCCCGCCGCCCTGTCGTCGTAGAACACGGCGTTCGGGATCGCCACGACGCCGCACCGCTCGGGCAGCGCCCGGCAGAACGCGAAGCCGTCGCCCGACGGGTCGAGCGGGCGGATGTCGGTGGTGATGAAGTAGGTGCCCGCGGGCTTGAAGACCTCGAAGCCCGCGTCCGTGAGGCCCGCCGCGAGCAGGTCGCGCTTGGCCGTCATGTCGGCGCGGAAGTCGGCGAAGTAGGAGTCGGGCAGGGCGAGGGCCTCCGCGACCGCGTACTGGAACGGGCCGGACGAGACGTACGTGAGGAACTGCTTGGCGGAGCGGACCGCCGTCACCAGCTCCGGCGTCGACGTCACCCAGCCGACCTTCCAGCCCGTGAACGAGAACGTCTTGCCGGCCGAGCCGATCGTCACCGTCCGCTCCCGCATCCCGGGCAGCGTCGCGAGCGGGACGTGCTCGGCGTCGTCGAAGGTGAGGTGCTCGTAGACCTCGTCGGTGACGACCAGCAGATCGCGCTCGACGGCGAGCTCGGCGATCGCCGTCAGCTCGGCGCGGGTCAGGACGGTGCCGGTCGGGTTGTGCGGGGTGTTGATGAGCAGCAGGCGGGTGCGGGGGGTGATCGCGGCGCGCAGCTCGTCGAGGTCGAGGCGGAAGCTTCCTTCGTGCGGGCGCAGCGTCACCGGCACGCGGGTGCCGCCGGCCAGCGCGATGCTCGCCGCGTACGAGTCGTAGTACGGCTCGAACGCGACGACCTCGTCACCGGGCTCGACGAGCGCGAGCAGCGAGGCGGCGATGGCCTCCGTCGCGCCCGCGGTGACGAGGACCTCGCGGTCCGGGTCGAGCTCGATGCCGTAGCGCCGCCGCTGGTGGCCGGCGATCGCGGTGCGCAGCTCGGGGACGCCGGGGCCCGGCGGGTACTGGTTGCCGCGCCCGTCGCGCAGCGCCCGCACCGCCGCCTCGCGCACCTGCTCGGGGCCGTCGGTGTCGGGGAAGCCCTGGCCCAGGTTGATGGAGCCGGTGGAGAGGGCCAGCGCGGACATCTCCGCGAAGATCGTGGTCCCGAACTCGGCGAGTCGGCGGTTGAGGAGAGGGCGCGCGCTGGAGGTCATGGGCGCCATCCTGCGCCGAACCTCTGGAGTTCCTCAACTCTGCTTTGACCGCGTACGGGCAGGGGCATCCCCCTCACACGCCCCGCTCGGGGCGCCCCTCGGGGGATTCGGGGGCAAGAGAGAGGAGGACTGTGATGGAAGCAGTCTTCATCGTCATCTTCATGGCCGTCGTCGTCGCCATCGTGATCGGCACGGCCAAGGCGGGCGGCAGCGGCCGCTCGCGCAGTGGGGGCGCCGCGCGCACGTCGCTGAACAAGAACGCACGGAAGCCGGGGAAGCAGCGGAAGTCGCGGAGCGACAGCAGCTGGTGGGCGGCCGGGGGCAGCGGGAGCGTCGGGAGCTCGGGGGGCGTCACCTGCTCGACCGGCTCGTCGGGTCATCACGGGCATCACTCGTCGTGCGGCGGGAGCTCCTCCTGCGGTGGGGGCGGCAGCTCCTGCGGGGGCGGCTCGTCGTGCGGTGGCGGGGGAGGGTGCGGCGGCGGCAGCTGACGTCGCGCCCGGAAGGCGTGCGGCCCGCGCGGAGACGACTGACACGGGGCAGTCGGTCCGCGTGGGCCGCACGCTTGTTCTCCATGACGCCCGGAGGTTGTGCGCCGGGCGCGAAAGATGGCCGCGGAAGTTGAACAGTTGAGCTGTGCAGCCCTCGGGGGGATGGAAACCCTCCGAAGTTGGGTAAAAACGCTGTGAGGGCGCCGTCGCCCATGATTCCCTTTTAACCGTCAACGCAGCCCTCGTACTACGTACTCATCGCGTTCGCGTGGGCACGAGCCGGTCCCTTTGACGTAGCCGGCCCCCCCTCCTTTGCGTGCTAGCGGAGCCGACCCATGCTCACGACCCTGAACACTGCCTACACCGATACGAGTGCGGACGATCTTGCCTGGACCCTGGGGCGCGAGCCCCTGCCCGCCCTCGCCACCCTCGACCTCGAACTCGCCGGCGCCAAGCTCCAGTTGCGGCTGCTCGGCGCCTCCCACCAGGTACTCCTCGAAGAGGCGAACGGCAGCTGCTCGGAGACCGTCGCCTGTATCCCCGGCAGCAGCACCCCGCTCCCGCTCGGCGTCGCCAAGCGCGTGGGCGACTGGGAGTACGAATTCGCGGCCCGCGTCGAACATTTGACGGCAGGTCAGTTCGCCGGTCGCGCCCAGGAGTTGCTGGCCCTGGTCGCCGACCACCCGAACGGGCTTGCGGGCGTCTTCCCGGGCAGTCCGCACGCCTTCACGGCGATGCTCGCCCAGCGCCACGAGGGCCAGGTGCACTGGCGCACCTGGCACGCCTACCCGCAGGACGGTCAACTCGTCGCCACCCGCAGCAGGGTGGGCGTGCGGGTGCCGGCCGCCGCGCTCTGAAGCGCTCCCGGGCGGATGTATGCGCGTGCGGCATCTGTTCCACACGTGTGGGTGACCGGACGGAGTCGAACGGTGACGTAGCGTGCCAGGGTGATCGATCCGCACGCGCCCGCACCGCCCGGAGGTCCCGGCACCCACCGGCCCTCCGCCGCGCCGGACCGTGCCCCGCTCCCGGTGAAGCCGGCCACCGGACGGTTCCTCGTCCTCGCCGGCGTCTTCGTCTGCGCGGCCTGCGGGCTCGTCTACGAACTCGAACTGGTGGCGCTCGCCTCGTACTTGATGGGTGACTCGGTCACCCAGGCCTCCGTCGTGCTCTCCGTCATGGTGTTCGCGATGGGGCTCGGCTCGCTCGCCGCCAAACGGCTGCGCCACCGGGCCGCGGCCGGCTTCGGCATGGTCGAGGCGGTGCTCGCGCTCGTCGGCGGGTGCAGCGCCCTGGCCCTGTACGCGGTGTTCGCGTGGACCGGCGACTGGGGCGGGGCGTGGACCGACGGCCCGCGCTATCTGCTGGTCGCCTTCTCGCTGGCCATCGGCATCCTGATCGGCGCCGAGGTACCGCTGCTCATGGTCCTGATCCAGCGCGTCAGACGGCAGGACCCGGGCGGCGCGGTCGCCGACCTGTTCGCCGCGGACTACGTGGGCGCGCTCGTCGGCGGCCTCGCCTTCCCGTTCCTGCTCCTGCCGCTGCTCGGCCAGCTGACCGGCGCCCTCGTCACCGGTGTGGTCAACGCGATGGCCGGCGGCGCGCTGGTGCTCGGCCTGTTCCGGCGCGACCTCAGCCCGCGCGGCCGCTGGCTGCTGCTCGTCGCCAACGTCACGGTGCTCGGCCTGCTCGCCACCGCCCTGGTCCTCGTCGACGACTTCGAACGGGCCGCGCGCAACGCCCTGTTCGGGGCGCAGGTGCGGGTCGCCGTGCAGACCGGGGCGCAGGAGGTCGTGCTGACCCAGGGGGCCGGCGGGCGGGGCCGCTTCACCGACCTCTATCTGGACGGCCGGCTGCGGGTGCGCGGCAGCGAGGCGCAGCGGTACCGGGCCGCGCTCGTCGACCCCGCGATGCGTGGGCCGCACGCCCGCGTCCTGGTCCTGGGCGGCGGTGACGGGGTCGCGGTCCGCGAGGTGCTCCGCAGGACCGGGGTGCGGCGGGTCGACGTCGTCGACACCGACCCCGGTGTCGTCCGGCTGGCCAGGACCGACCCCGGGCTGACCGCGCTGAACGGGCGGGCGCTGAGCGATCCGCGGGTCCGGGTGACCACGCGGGACGTCTTCGCCATGCTCCGGCAGGCGCGCGGCGCTGCCCCCTACGACGTGGTGATCTGCGATCTGCCCGACCCCGCTCTGACCGACAGCACGAAGCTGTACTCCCAGGAGTTCTACGGGCTCGTGGGTCGGGTGCTGACGGCGCGGGGGCGGGTGGTCGTGCATGCGGGGGCCCTGTCCGGGCGGTTCTGGACGGTGGCGGCGACCGTGCGGTCGGCCGGGTTGCGGGTCGTGCCCTACCGGGGGAGTGGTGGGGCGGGTTTCGTCCTGGCGGGGTGGCGGTCTCCCGAACTGGTTTTGCCCACGGGTGGGCGGACCCTCCGACCGGAACCGGGGTACGCCCCGTCGACCCTGGTGCATCCCCGCTATTGACCTCCGCCTGACCGCCCGGCGCGGGCTGGCCGCGCAGTTCCCCGCGCCCCTGAAATGCCGACTGCGTCTGCGGGGCGGTGGGGGTTCTCGCGCAGTTCCCCGCGCCCCTGAGAGGCGCACTTCGTGCGCCGTCTCATGGGGCGCCGATGGGGCTGCGGCGAAGCCGCATGCTCCAGGGGCGCGGGGAACTGCGCGAGCGGCCACGACGAGTCCCGCACCCGGCGAACGAGCAGTCGCGGCCACGGCGCGCGGCCGTGCTTTTGGGGGCGCGGGGAACTGCGCGAGAAGCCCCACGCACCCGCACCCGGCGAACGAGCAGTCGCGGTCACGGCGCGCGGCCGTGCTTCTGGGGGCGCGAGCAGCCCCCACCGGACCCGCGCCCGCCGACGAAAGAGCGATCCGCAACGGCGAAGAGGGTCCACGTTCCCGGCGGAGTCGCTACGCTCGGCTGACATGGAGCATGAGGTGTTCGTTCCGGTTCCGGCGGAGTCCCTACGGGGAGTGCTCTGCGACCCCCTCCGCGTCGCCAGGGCCCTGCCCGGGTTCCAGCGCGACGCCTCCGGCGACGGAGGCCGCCTCAAGGTACGCATCGGCGGGCACGCCATCACGTACCGCGGCAGCGTCACCGTGACCGAGGCGTCCGACGGTTCCTACGCCGTGAGCGGCGAGGGCACCGAGGCCCGCGGCGCGGGAGGCGTGACGTTCGCCCTGACCGCCCGGGTCGCCGCGGCGGACGGCGGCTCCGCGCTCACCTTCACCGGCACCGCGTCGGGCGACGGCCGGGTGGCCGAGCTCCCGCAGGACGCGGTGGCGTCGGCGGCCCACCGGCTGCTGAACCGTTTCGCGGAGAACCTGGGAGCGGCGGGCCAGGAGCCCGGCTCGGACCCCGGGAGCGAGGAACCCGAGAGCGAGGAACCCGCGGGTGGGGAGGACGAGGCCGCGCAGGCCCCGGGAGCCGCGGACGTAGTGGACGCCGACGTGGACGACGTCGTGGACGTGGCCTCGCTGTCCGTGTACGAGACCGACGTGCCGCCGCCGTCCCTGGACGCCGCGTACGACGAGGAGTCCGACGAGGACCTGCCCGCCGAACCGGCCGCCGCGCACGCCCGCCGCACCATGATCGGCCGCAGCGCGGAGGAGGTCGACCACGCCCCGCCGCGCGGCCGGTACGCCCCGGTGCCCGCCCCGGACGGCGTCACCGCGAGCGCCACCCTGCGCTGGGCCGCACCCGCCGCCGCCCTCGCGGTCGCCTCGGCGATCGTCGTCGGAAGGGCCCTGCGCAGGCGGCGGTAGCCGGACGCCGCATAGGGTCAGTGGTCGTGACGACACAGGAGACGACGCTGACCGCGGGCGACGCGGAAGTGACCGTGGCGCCGGGGAACGGCTGCCGGGTGAGCAGCCTGAAGATCGCCGGTACCGAGCTGCTGCGGCAGGGCGACCGGTACGGGTGCTTCCCGATGGTGCCGTGGTGCGGACGCATCCGCGACGGCCGGTTCCGGGACGGCGGCCGGACGTACCAGATGCCGCTGAACTCCCCGCCGCACGCGATCCACGGCTTCGGCCGCGACGCCGAGTGGACCACCGCGCGCGTCACGGACACCGAGGCCGTGTTCACGTACGACCTCACCGAGCCCTGGCCCTGGCCCGGCCGCGTCACGCAGATCGTCGCGCTCACCGAGGACGCGCTGACGCTGAGCATCGGCATCGAGACGTACGGGGACTCCTTCCCGGCGCAGATCGGCTGGCACCCCTGGTTCAACCGGACGCTGCGCGACGGCGGCAGCCCCGTGCGGATCGCCTTCGACGCCGCCTGGCAGGAGGAGCGCGGCGACGACCACCTGCCCACCGGCAACCGGATCGACGTGCGGCCGCAGCCGTGGGACGACTGCTTCGGGATGCCGGACGGGGTGGACGTGACCCTGACCTGGCCCGGCGAGCTGGCGGTGAACGTGACGAGCCGCGAGCCGTGGGCCGTGGTCTACGACGAGCAGGAGGCGGCGGTCTGCGTCGAACCGCAGACCGGGCCCCCGAACGGCCTCAACACCGCGCCGCGCCTGGTCACGCCGGTCGAGCCGCTGGAGGCGAGCACCACCTGGACCTGGCGGCGGCCCTGAAACCGGGCCTTTAAGCTCATAGGCATGACGACGAACGACGTGCGCGACGCGCTGCTCCAGCAGATCAAGGACAAGGCCGTGGTGCACGGCAAGGTGACCCTCTCCTCGGGCATCGAGGCCGACTACTACGTCGACCTGCGCCGCGTCACCCTCGACGGCGAGGCGGCGCCGCTGGTCGGGCAGGTGCTGCTGGACCTGACCAAGGACCTGGAGTTCGACGCCGTCGGCGGTCTCACCATGGGCGCCGACCCGGTCGCCGGTGCGATGCTGCACGCCTCCGCCGCGCGCGGCGAGCGGCTCGACGCGTTCGTCGTCCGCAAGGCCGCCAAGGCGCACGGCATGCAGCGCCGCGTCGAGGGTCCGGACATCAAGGGCCGTCGCGTGCTCGTCGTCGAGGACACCTCCACCACCGGCGGTTCCCCGCTGGAGGCGGTGCAGGCGGTGCGCGAGGCCGGTGCCGAGGTCGTCGGCGTCGCGACGATCGTGGACCGGGCCACGGGCGCCGCCGAGAAGATCACCGAGGGTGCCGGGGTGCCCTACCTGTTCGCGTTCTCCAAGGACGAGCTGGGCCTCGACTGAGCGACAGGCCCTAAGGCCCGAAGCTCCGGGCCTTCCCCGGACTGGAGCATCCGCACAAGTCTGGAAAGATGGGGGCGACGATGATGTCACCCCTTGGTGCTTGGTGAGGGTCGGACCACCAGGTCTGAACACCAGAACAACCCACCCGCAATCCGCGCTTTACGAGGAGACGGCAGATGCCCATCGCAACCCCGGAGCAGTACAACGAGATGCTCGACCGGGCCAAGGCGGGGAAGTTCGCCTACCCGGCCATCAACGTCTCGTCCTCGCAGACCCTCAACGCGGCCCTCCAGGGCTTCGCCGAGGCCGAGAGCGACGGCATCATCCAGATCTCGACCGGTGGTGCCGAGTACCTGTCCGGCCAGGGTGTGAAGGACATGGTGCCGGGCGCCGTCGCCCTCGCCGAGTTCGCGCACGTCGTCGCCGAGCGCTACCCGAACAAGATCGCGCTGCACACCGACCACTGCCCCAAGGGCAAGCTGGACGGCTACGTGCGCCCGCTGCTCGACATCTCCGCGGCCCGCGTCGCCGAGGGCCGCAACCCGCTGTTCCAGTCGCACATGTGGGACGGCTCGGCCGAGACGCTCGCCGACAACCTGGAGATCGCCCAGGAGCTGCTCGCCAAGGCCAAGGCCGCGAACATCATCCTGGAGATCGAGATCACCCCGACCGGTGGTGAGGAGGACGGCGTCTCGCACGAGATCAACGACAACCTCTACACCACGGTCGACGACGCGGTGCGCACCGTCGAGGCGCTCGGCCTGGGCGAGAAGGGCCGCTACCTGCTGGCCGCCTCGTTCGGCAACGTGCACGGCGTGTACAAGCCGGGCAACGTCGTGCTCCGCCCCGACCTGCTCGCCGACCTGAACGAGGGCATCGCCGCGAAGTACGGCAAGCCGGCCGGCTCCAAGCCGTTCGACTTCGTCTTCCACGGCGGCTCGGGCTCCACCCTGGAGGAGATCCGCACCGCGCTGGAGAACGGCGTCGTGAAGATGAACCTCGACACCGACACCCAGTACGCCTTCACGCGGCCGATCGCGGGCCACATGTTCGAGAACTACGACGGCGTCCTGAAGGTCGACGGCGAGGTCGGCAACAAGAAGACGTACGACCCGCGCGTGTGGGGCAAGAAGGCCGAGTCGGGCATGACCGCCCGCATCGTCGAGGCCTGCGAGAGCCTGCGCTCGACGGGTACCCGCATCAAGTAACCCGTTCCAGCCCGTGTCCGGGCCCGGCGCTCCCCGCGAGTGCCGGGCCCGTGGCATGTCCTCACAGATCAGGGAGCAGACGACCGTGCGCTACGACTTCGACACCCCGGTGGACCGGCGGGGCACCTGGTGCGTGCAGTGGGACGGCATCACGGACCGCTTCCCGGTCCCCGACCTGCTGCCGTTCACCATCTCCGACATGGACTTCACCTCGCCGCCCGAGGTGCTCGCGGCGCTCAACTCCCGTATCGCGCACGGGGTGTTCGGGTACTCGGACTGGCGCAACGACGACTTCCGCGGGGCGATCCGCGACTGGTACCGGGAGCGGTACGCGACCGAGGTCGACGTCGAGAAGCTGGTGTACGCCCCGTCGGTCCTGAACCAGATCGCGCAGCTGCTGCGCATGTGGACGCGGCCCGGCGACGGCGTCGTGCTGCACACCCCGACGTACGACGGCTTCCGCAAGGCGGTGCTCGGACTCGGCCGGGACATGCGGACCGTGGCGGTGGACGACTGGGCGGGTCTGGAGCGGGAGCTGGCGCGGCCGGACACCCGGGTGTTCGTGCTGTGCTCGCCGCACAATCCGACCGGGTACGTGTGGACGGACGCCGAGCTGCGCCGCGTCGCCGACCTCGCGCGGGCCCATGACGTCGCGGTGATCAGCGACGAGATCCACTCGGACCTCGTGCACGACGGGCACACCCACCGGCCGTTCACCGGCTATGCGGACGGGCTGCGCTGGGCGCTCGTCACCTCCGGCAGCAAGTCCTTCAACTTCCCCGCACTGAGCGGGAGTTACGGGTTCGTCGGGGACCCGGGCGACCATGCCGAGTTCGTCCGCCGGATGGGCCACGACGAGGGCCTGGAGTCCCCGGCCGTGCTCGCGCTGACCGCGCACATCGCCGCCTACCGGGAGGGCGGCGCCTGGCTGGACGGCCTGCGGGCGTACACGTACGAGACGCTGCGGATGGTCGAGGAGCGGCTCGCGGACGCCTTCCCCGGGCTCGGCTGGCGGGTGCCGGACGCCGGGTACCTGGCCTGGATCGATCTGCGGCCGCTGGGGATCCGGGCGGACGAGGAGTTGCAGCGGGTGCTCGTCGAGCGGGAACGGGTCGCGATCATGCCCGGCGGCACGTACGGGGCGCCGGGCTTCGTGCGGCTCAACGTGGGCTGTCCGCGGGCCAAGGCGGAGGCCGGGATCGACGCCCTGGTCAGGGCGGTCCGGCAGGTGGCGGCCTAGGCCGTCGGGGGAGGCGGCACACTGGAACCCATGAGCCTTCACGAGAACCTCCTCGGGGGACCGGCCCCCACCCACCTGCCCGACGACCCGGAGCCGCGCGAGCTGCTCGCCGGCGGCACCGCCCCGGCGGACGTCGCCGCGAAGTACCCCACCTCCTCGCTCGCCTGGGCGCAGCTCGCCGACGAGGCGTTCGAGCGGGGCAGCGTCGTCGAGTCGTACGCGTACGCCCGCACCGGCTACCACCGGGGCCTCGACGCCCTGCGCCGCAGCGGCTGGAAGGGGCACGGCCCGGTGCCGTGGGAGCACGAGCCCAACCGCGGCTTCCTGCGTGCCCTGCACGCCCTGGCGCGCGCCGCGGGCGCCATCGGTGAGCAGGAGGAGTACGAGCGCTGCTCGCAGTTCCTCAAGGACTCGTCGGAGGCGGCCGCGCGGACGCTCGGCTAGTCCGGCGTCATTTCGCCGTTCGTCCCTTTTGCGGCGGGCCCGCCTGGTGTGATCAGGCGGGCCTTGCCGTTTCGGGGGACGATTGCGGAGGATGCACGTGGGGACCGGGGCCCCGTGCCGGTAACGGCAGGGCGGACCGCTACCCGGAGTACATATCAGGAGACAGCGATGTCCCACGACGCGGACGCAACACCGCATCTCGACTTCGCGGGCACCACGCCTTACGAGGACTACGTCCAGGCCGATGTCCTCACCCACCTCCAGCACCTCCGCTCGGACGATCCCGGCGAGATGGTCTTCCTGGTCACCACCCAGGTCATGGAGCTGTGGTTCACCGTCATCGTGCACGAGTGGGAGACCGCGGCCCGGGCCCTCGCCGACGACGACGTCCCCACCGCGGTGGCCGCGCTGAAGCGGTCGCTGCGCGAGCTGGAGGCGCTGAACGCGTCCTGGCGACCGCTGGCGCAGCTCACCCCCGCCCAGTTCAACTCCTACCGGGCCGCCCTCGGCGAGGGCTCCGGCTTCCAGTCGGCGATGTACCGGCGCATGGAGTTCCTGCTCGGCGAGAAGTCCGCGTCGATGCTGGTGCCGCACCGCGGCGCGCCGCGCGTCCACGCCGAGCTGGAGAAGGCGCTGCACGAGCCGAGCCTCTACGACGAGGTGCTGCGGCTGCTCGCCCGGCGCGGGCACGACGTGCCGCGCGCCGTCCTGCACCGTGACGTGTCGCAGCGCTACGAGCCGTCGCCGGAGGTGGAGGCCGTGTGGACGGCGCTGTACTCGGGCGACGAGAGTGCCGAACTGGCCCGCCTCGGCGAGGCGTTGACCGATGTCGCCGAGCTGGTGTGGCGCTGGCGCAACGACCATCTGGTGGCGACGCGGCGGGCGATGGGCGCCAAGACCGGGACCGGCGGCAGCGCCGGGGTGGCGTGGCTGGAGAAGCGCGCGCAGAAGAACGTGTTCCCCGAGCTGTGGACGGCGAGGTCCCATGTCTGACCTGCAGGAGCGCGCGGCCGAACTGGACGCCGCCGACCGACTGGCCGGTGTGCGGGGCGACTTCGTCCTGGACGACGTGGTGTACCTGGACGGGAACTCGCTGGGCGCGCTGCCCGTGAACGTGCCGGGCCGGGTCGAGGACGTCGTGCGCCGTCAGTGGGGCGAGCTGCGCATCCGGTCGTGGACCGAGTCGGGCTGGTGGACGGCGCCCGAGCGGATCGGCGACCTGATCGCCCCGCTGGTGGGCGCGGCACCCGGGCAGATCGTGGTCGGCGACTCCACGAGCGTCAACGTCTTCAAGGCGCTGGTGGGTGCCGTACGGCTGGCGGGCGGTCCCGACGCCGGACGGGACGAGATCCTCGTCGACGCCGCGACGTTCCCGACCGACGGCTACATCGCCGCGTCCGCGGCGCGCATGACGGGCTGCCAGGTGCGGGCGGTGCGGCCGGACGAGGTGCCGGCCGCGCTGGGCCCCCGCACGGCGGCCGTGCTGCTGAACCACGTCGACTACCGCAGCGGACGGCAGCACGACCTGCCGGCGCTGACCGCGTCGATCCGCGCCGCGGGGGCGGTTTCGGTGTGGGACCTGTGCCACAGCGCGGGCGCGCTGCCGGTCGGGCTCGACGAGCACGGCGTCGACCTCGCGGTCGGCTGCACGTACAAGTTCCTGAACGGGGGCCCGGGTTCACCCGCGTACCTGTACGTGCGGCGCGCGCACCAGGACGCCTTCGACTCGCCGCTGCCCGGCTGGAACTCGCACGCCGAGCCGTTCGGGATGCGGCCGGAGTACGAGGCCGCGGACGGTGCCGTGCGGGGCCGGGTCGGGACGCCGGACATCCTGTCGATGCTGGCCCTGGAGGCGGCCCTTGAGGTGTGGTCGCGGCCGGACGTGTCGGTCGGCGCGGTGCGCGCCAAGTCCCTCGCCCTGACGGACTTCTTCCTGGAGTGCGTCGCCGCCTACGTGCCCGAGGGCCGGGTCGAGGTCGTGACGCCGCGCGAGCACGCGGCGCGCGGCAGCCAGGTCGCGCTGCGCTGCGCCGACGCGGGCGAGGTGATGGGGCGGCTCATCGCGGCGGGTGTCGTCGGGGACTTCCGGGCCCCGGACGTGCTGCGGTTCGGCTTCACCCCGCTGTACCTGGGGTTCGCCGAGGTGGAGCGGGCCGCGCGGGTCCTCGCCCGGGAGCTCAGCTGACGTAGACGCCGGCGCCGGCCGCGGCGAGCACGGCCTCGACGGCGCGGGCCGCGTCCGCCTCGGTGGGCGCGGTCCCCGTCGTGAGCAGCCGGTAGTACAGGGGCGCGGACACGGCCCGGACGACCTCCGCCGCGTCCGTGCCCGCGGGCAGTTCGCCGCGGTCGACGGCCTCCTCGACGACCGGGGCCCACTCGGCGACCCGGACCGCGTAGAACCGGGCGAGCGCCTCCGCGGTCCGCGGGTCGCAGGTCGCGGCCGCGATCACGGCCCGGAACAGCGGGCCCTGCCGCGGGTCGGCGAGGGTCCGCCGCACCAGGTCGGCGTTGGCCGTCAGGTCGCCGCGCAGCGAGCCGGTCGCCGAGCGGGGCAGCGACTCCTCGGCCATCTCCGCCAGCAGGTCGGCGACCAGACCGGTGGGCGAGGTCCAGCGGCGGTACACGGTCGTCTTGCCGACCTCGGCGCGGCGGGCGACGTCGGCCAGGTCGAGCCGGTCGAAGCCCTCCTCGGCCAGCACGTCGCCGGCGGCGGCGAGGACGGCCGCGCGGACCCGGGCGGTGCGGCCGCCGGGACGGAGCGTGCCGGGTTCCGCGGGGTCTGCTGCCTTCGCGTCTGCCTCAGGGTGGGACATGCCGCCCAGCGTAACCGAGGTAACGGAACAGCAGGACCGTTTATCCGGTCACGGTGCGTGTCGACGCACGTCACCGGCCTGGTAGCGTCCGCTTACCTTGCCGTTCTCGCCCATTCACCCGCGTTCATCCGCGACTCAATTCACCTGCGACGCCGAGAGGTTGGAGCATGCCTGACCCCGATGAGGCAGCCGCCGCTGCCCGGGACGAGGCCGAGGAGGCATCCGCCTTCTCGCACCCCGCCGCACCGCCGGACGTCACCGCCGCGTACGGGGATCACCCGGACCAGATCGTCGACTTCTACGCGCCACGGGACGGCTCGACGGCCGCCCCGCTCGTCGTGGCCCTGCACGGCGGCGCGTGGCGGGCGCCCTACGACCGGGTGCATCTGAGCCCGTTCTGCGACTTCCTCGCGCGCCGCGGTTTCGCCGTCGCCAACGTCGAGTACCGGCGCGGCAGTTCCGTGCCGCACCAGGGCGTCGACGGGCCGGTGGCGGGGCGCTGGCCGGAGACGTTCGACGACGTGGCGGCCGCGTTCGACGCGCTGCCCGCGCTGGTCGCCGAGCACGTGCCGACGGCGGACGCCCGGCGCACCGTGCTCACCGGGCACTCGGCGGGCGGCCAGCTCGCGCTGTGGCTGGCGGCCCGGCACGTGCTGCCGGCCGACGCGTCGTGGCGCACCCCGGCGCCGCCCGCGCTGCGCGGCGTGGTGGCGCTGGCCCCGATCGCGGACCTCGCGCTCGCCGAGGAGCTCGGGGTGTGCGGCGGCGCCAGTGGCCAACTGCTCGGCGGCGAAAGGGACCTGTTCGACCGGCGGCGGCCGTACGCCGATCCGGCCGGGCTGCTGCCGACCGGGATCGCGACGACCCTGGTGCAGGGGCGGGCGGACACGACGGTGCCGTTCGCGGTGGCCGAGGCGTACGCCGACGCGGCGGCGAAGGCGGGCGAGGTCGTGGGCGTCACGTTCCTGGAGGAGGTCGGCCACTTCCCGCTGATCGATCCGGCGGCGGACGCCTGCGCCGTGGTGGCGGAGGAGATCGCCCAGCTCGCCTGGTGACCGGGCGCCGACCCCCTACCCGGGTATGAGGACGTGATACCCGGGAGCTACCCGCACAGTTGGCTCCGTGGCGTGATGCCGACTACGCCCCGTGATCCCTAACTTCCTTTCCAGAGACACCGACTGGACGGGGAGGGCTCATGGGGAACTGGCCGGGACGCGTGCGCCGGGCACTGCTCGCGCTGTTCGTGACGGGCGCGGTGGTGGTGCCCGTCTCCGCCGCCGCCCACCCCGACGTCCCGGCCCCCGCACCGGCCCGGCTCGGTACGGTCACGGCGGCCACGCTGGAGCGGGCCTACGAGCGGAACCGGGCGACGGCGGCCCGGGCCGCGGACATGGCGGACGCGGCCGGATTCCTCGGCCGGGCCCGCGCGCTGCGGGCGATCGCCGCGCGGGACCGCACGTTCCTGACGTTCGACGCGCGCGGCGCGGGCCGGGCCGCCGAGGTCCTCGGCGACCTGGCGCACGCGGACCGGATCGCCGTCCTCGTGCCCGGCTCCGACACCTCCCTCGACACGTACGGCCGGTTCCGCGCGGGCGCCCTCGCCCTGCACGACCGGCTCGGCGCCCGCGCCGCCGTGGTGGCCTGGCTCGGGTACGGGACGCCGACCACGATCGGCCCGGCCGTCACCACGACGGGCCGCGCCGAGGCCGCCGCGCCCGCGCTGACCGCGTTCGTCAGGGCGCTGCGGACGGTGGCCCCCGGATCCTCGGTGACGCTGCTCTGTCACTCGTACGGGTCGGTGGTGTGCGCCCGTGCCGCACCCGGCCTCACCGGGCGCGCGGCCGTCTGCGACCTGGTGCTCCTCGGCAGCCCCGGCACCGGCGCCGACACCGCCGCCGCGCTCGGCACCCGGGCCACGGTGTGGGCGGCGCGCGGCGCCGACGACTGGATCGCCGGCGTGCCGCACACGAAGGCGGACGTCCTCGGCACCACGGTCGGCTTCGGCACCGACCCGGTCTCCGGCTCCTTCGGCGCGCGGGTCTTCGCCGCGGGCGGCGGCGGCCACAGCGACTACTTCAGGTCCGGCTCCCCTTCCCTCGCCAACATCACCCGGATCGTCCTGGGCCAGGACGCGGAGGTCACCCATGTCTGAACTCACGCTCAGGGCGCGGTCGTTCGTCCGCCGGGTCGACGCGGCGACGCCCGCCCACCGGGACCGCGCGGTCGACGCGCTGCGCGCCCTCGCGATCCTCGGCGTCGTCCTCGGCCACTGGTTCGTCACGGCCCTGGTGCCCGGCGGCGACGGTGCCCTGCGCACGGCCAGCCCCCTCAGAGACCTGCCGTGGCTCGCCCCCATCTCCTGGCTCTTCCAGACGCTCGCCGTGTTCTTCCTGGTCGGCGGGCAGGTGGCGACGGTGTCGTACGGGGCGGCGCGGGATCGCGGCGAGACGTACGGGCGGTGGCTGCGGGCCCGGCTCGGCCGGCTCTTCCGGCCGGTCGCCGCGGTGCTCGCGCTGTGGACGGCGGCGGCCGCCGGGATGCTCCTCGCCGGCGTCCCCTTCACCACCGTGCACACCCTGACCAAGCTGGCGCTCTCCCCGCTCTGGTTCCTGCTGGTCTTCGCGGCCCTGACCGCGGCGACCCCGCTGGTGGCCCGGCTGAACCCGCTGTGGCCGCTGGCCGTCGTCCTCCACGTCGACCTCGTGCGGTTCGGGTGCGACGGCCCGGCGTGGACGGGCTGGGTGAACGTGGCGGCGGGCTGGCTCGTCCCGTACACGCTGGGCGCCGCCTGGGCGCGCGGCGAGCTGACCCGGCGCTCGGCCCGCGTCCTGCTGGCCGGCGGGGCCCTCGCGGCGGCCGTGCTCGTGGCCGGCGCCGGCTACCCGGCGTCGATGGTCGGCGTGCCCGGCGCCCCCGTCTCGAACCTGAACCCGCCGACGCTCGCCGCCGTCGCCTTCGGCCTCGCCCAGTGCGGCCTCGCGCTGCTGCTCCGCGACCGGCTGGCGGCCTGGATGCGGCGCCCGGCGGCCTGGGCTGCGGTGGCCGTGGTCAACCTCTCCGCGATGACGGTCTTCCTGTGGCACCAGACGGCGCTGATGGCGGTCACCGCGCTCGGCCTGACCGCGGGCCCGCTCCCCGGCCTGCACACGGCCCCCGACTCCCTGACCTGGGTGGCGGCGCGGGCTGCCTGGCTGCCGGTGTTCGTCCTCGCGCTCGGGGTGTGCTGGGCGGCGTTCCGCACGTACGAGCAGGGCGGGCGGCGGGCCCGCCGGGGCGGGAGCCGGGTGGCGGCGTCCGGCCGGCCCCGGACGGTCCGGCCGGTGCGCCATGGCTAGAGGGCGGAAGGGGCGGCGTCCTAGGGCCTGTCGGCAAACTCCCGTCGTCGCCCGCGGGGCAGACGGGAGTTTGACGACAGGCCCTAGGGTGGAGCGCGTGGCCGGGGGACGGGGTGAGGGCGAGGACTTCGGCGCCGTGTTCCGGCTGCTCGGCCGGGTCCTGCGGCACGACCTGTGGACGCTCGCCCCGATGCCGCTGCCGCCGCTGCCCCGGCCGTGGTGGCTGCGCCGGGCACCGCACGTGCTGGTCGCGGTGGTCACGGTCGGCGCGACGCTGTCGAACGTCGACCAGATCGGCATCCGCTACGAGCTGGGCGTCCCCCTCGGGATGGTGCTCGCCCTGGCCCAGGGCGCCGCGATGCTCCTCGCCCTGTGGCGACCGGTGCCCGCGTACTGGCTGTCGCTCGCCGTCATGGTGCTGATCGCGCAGCTCGCGAAGCCCTGGCTGGCGACGCAGGCCGCGCCCGGCACCACCGAGTGGCCCTGGGGCGGGCCCTCGATGGTCGCGCACTCCACGGTGCTGCTGCTGTTCGCCCTGCGGTCGCCGCCCCGGGCCGTGGTGGTCGCGGCGGGGCTGAGCGCGGCCGCCGGATCGCTGATGCAGGAGACGGTCAGCGGCGTCGCCCGGTACGCGTCGACCGTCCCGACGGGAGCGGTCGGGTTCGCCGTCGTCGGCCTCGTCGGCATCGCCCTGCGCGGCCGCAGCGAGGCCCGTACGCAGCTCGTCGCGCAGGAGGAGATCACCGCCGAGGAGCGGGCCAGGCGGACCGTCCTGGAGGAGCGCAGCCGCATCGCCCGCGAGCTCCACGACGTGGTGGCCCACCACATGTCCGTCATCTCCATCCAGGCGCAGGTCGCCCCGCACCTGGTCGAGGACCCGCCGGACGCGCTGCGGGAGAACCTGGCGGGCATCCGGGACAACGCGCTGGAGGCGCTGACCGAGCTGCGCCGCGTCCTCGGCGTCCTGCGCGAGGAGGAGCCCGCCGGGCCGGCCGACCGGTGGGAGCCGGCCGACGCCGACCCCGGCACGGCCGCCGCCCCGCAGCGCCCCCAGCCCACCCTCGACCGGCTCGACGCGCTCGTCGCGGGCACCCGGTCCGCCGGGCTCACCGTCACCTCCCTCGTCACGGGGGAGCGGCGGGCGCTGCCGCCGGGCGTGGAGCTGTCGGCGTACCGGATCGTGCAGGAGGCGCTGAGCAACGCGCTGCGGCACGCGCCCGGTTCGGCCGTGGAGGTGGGCGTCGACCACGTCCCGGACGGGCTGCGGGTCCGCGTCACGAACACGGCGCCCACCGCGCCCGCGCCGGTCTCGCCCGGCGCGGGCCACGGGCTGCTCGGCATGCGGGAGCGCGTCGCGATGCTCGGCGGCACGCTGGACGCGGGTCCGGTGCCGGACACCGGCGGTTACGAGATACGCGCCTTCCTGCCCGTCAGGGCCGACCTCCCAGGAGACGACTGATGCCGATCCGGGTGCTGATCGCCGACGACCAGGTGATGGTCCGCCAGGGCTTCACCGTGCTGCTGAACACCCAGCCCGACATCGAGGTGGTCGGCCAGGCGGTCGACGGACTCGACGCGCTGGAGCAGGTCGCCGGGCTCGCCCCCGACGTCGTCCTGATGGACATCCGCATGCCCGCGCTCAGCGGCATCGAGGCGACCCGCCGGCTCACCGCGTCCGGCGCGGCGGCCCGGGTCCTGGTCCTGACCACGTTCGACCTGGACGAGTACGTGTACGAGGCGCTGCGCGCGGGCGCCTCCGGGTTCCTGCTCAAGGACGCCTCGGCGGACCAGCTGGCCGACGCGGTGCGGGTGGTGGCGTCCGGCGAGGCGCTGCTCGCCCCGACGGTCACCCGCCGCCTCATCGCGGAGTACGCGCGGCTCGCGGACGGCGCCCCCGGCCGACCGGCAGGACCGCCGGGGGCGAAGGTGACCGAGCTGACCGGACGGGAGACGGAGGTGCTGGTCCACATCGCGCGGGGCCTGTCGAACGCCGAGATAGCGGGACGCCTGGTGGTGGCGGAGCAGACGGTGAAGACGCACGTGGGCCGGATCCTGGTGAAGCTGGGGCTGCGGGACCGGACGCAGGCGGCGGTCTTCGCGTACGAGTCGGGTCTCGTCCGGCCGGGCTCCGCTCCGGCCCGGGCTCCTCAGGCCCCTCCGGCGACTGAGGAGCGGGGTCCGGGCAGAGCGCCGTGACCGGGGAACGGGCCGCCGTAGTACTCACGACGGACCCGGCGGACCCACCTCACAGGGGACGACCCGGGCACCCCGGACCCGTACGGTCAAGGGCATGACCGAGACGACCCCCACCGCGGCCCCCCGGGGCCGGAGCCCCGAGTTCAGCCTCGCCCAGTCGGCGCTGCAGGGCCTGCGCGAGGACCTGTTCCGGGACGTACGGGCGTACCGCCCGCTGCCCAGGGCGGCCGCGGACGGGCCGTGGGCCCAGCTGTTCCCCGCCCGGATACGCAGGCACCTGGAACTCCTGCCGCACGCCGTCGTGCTGACCCTGGCCGCGTTCACGCTGATCCTGGGCATGGCGAGCTACGGCGCCCTCGACGACGGGTTCGTCGCCCTCGTGGCCGGCCTGATGGCGGCCGTGCCGGTGGCGCTGACGCTGCTGCGGCCGGTCCTCGCGTGGTGGCTGTCGCTCGCGGCGGCCCCCGTCCTGGTCTGGCTGACCGGCGACGGCCTCTACCCCTGGTCGGGCGGCAGCATCCTCGGCCACACCGTCGTGATGATGGTGGTCGCGGCCCGCACCCGGCCGCGCACGGCGGGCTGGATGTGGGCGCTGACCGCGCTGTACTCGGTGCTCGCCGGGCAGATCTTCGGCGGCCTCGACGGCGGCGTCACCGTCCCGATGCTGGTGTTCTCCGGCATCGCGGTCGCGATCGTCACCCTCGTCCAGATCAACCGCACCACCCAGCGCCAGGTCGTCCAGGAGCGCACGGTCACCGCCGTGGAGCGGGACAAGCGCACGCTCCTGGAGGAGCGCACGAACATCGCGCGGGAACTGCACGACGTCGTCGCGCACCACATGTCGGTCGTGGCGATCCAGGCGGAGGCCGCGCCCTACCGCGTCGAGAACCCGCCGCCCGAGCTGGAGCAGGCCTTCGTCACGATCCGGGAGAACGCGGTGGCGGCGCTCACCGAACTGCGCCGGGTCCTGGGCGTCGTCCGGGCCGAGGACTACGAGGCGCCCGACGCGCCGCAGCCCACGCTCGCCGACCTCGACCGGCTCCTGGAGAACGTCCGGGACACCGGCCTGACCGCCACGAAGACGGTGACCGGCGCGGTCCGCGAACTGCCGCAGGGCGTCGAGCTGTCGGCGTACCGGATCGTGCAGGAGGCGCTCAGCAACGCGCTGCGGCACGCCCCGGGGGCCGATGCTGTGGTCGAGGTGGCGTACGTCCTCGGCGGCCTGGGCCTGCGCGTCGTCAACGGGCCCGGCACCGGCCTGGTGAAGCCCAGCCCCGGCGCGGGGCACGGCCTCACGGGGATGCGGGAGCGGGTATCGATGCTGGGCGGCGAGATGACCGCGGGCGCGACGCCGGACGGCGGCTACGAGGTCGCCGTCTTCATCCCGGTCGCCGCTACCGGCGGCGGCACCGGGACGGAGGACGACGCGTGATCAAGGTCCTGATCGCCGACGACCAGATGATGGTCCGCGAGGGCTTCTCGGTGCTGCTCGGCGCGATGCCCGACATCGAGGTCGTCGGCGAGGCGGTCAACGGTCTGGAGGCGATCGCCAAGACCCGTGAACTCCGCCCCGACGTCGTCCTGATGGACATCCGCATGCCGGAGCTGAACGGCATCGAGGCGACCCGGGCGATCGTCGCGGTGGACGAGGGCGCGAAGGTCCTCGTCCTGACCACGTTCGACCTGGACGAGTACGTGTACCAGGCGCTGCGGGCCGGTGCCTCCGGCTTCCTCCTCAAGGACGCCTCCGCCCGCCAGCTCGCCGACGGCGTACGAGTGGTGGCGAGCGGCGACGCGCTGCTCGCGCCGTCCGTGACGCGCCGGCTGATCACGGAGTTCTCGAAGCTCGCGGAGGTCCCGAAGCTGCCCGGGGTGGAGCTGTACCGGTCGGCGTCCCCGGCGGGGGCCGGCGGGTACGGCGAGCTGACCGAGCGCGAGACGGAGGTGCTCGTGCTGATCGCGCAGGGCCTGTCGAACGTGGAGATCGCCGAGCGGCTCGTCGTCGCCGAGTCGACGATCAAGACCCACGTCAGCCGGGTGCTGGTCAAACTCGGCCTGCGCGACCGCACGCAGGCCGCCGTGTTCGCCTACGAGGCACGTCTGGTCACGCCGGGGTGACCAGGACTAACGTCCCCGCATGGAAGCCACCGACGCGCCGTTCGACCCGTGGTCCCCGACCTTCCTGGCCGACCCGTACCCCGCGTACGCGGGTCTGCGCGAGGCGGGCCGGGTCCACTACTACGAGCCGACGAACCAGTACCTGATCCCGCACCACGCCGACGTGTCGGCGCTGCTGCGCGACCGCCGTCTCGGCCGCACCTATCAACACCGTTACGCGCACGAGGACTTCGGGCGCACGGCGCCGCCGCCCGAGCACGAGCCGTTCCACACCCTCAACGACCAGGGCATGCTCGACCTCGAACCGCCGGACCACACCCGGATCCGGCGCCTGGTCTCCAAGGCGTTCACGCCACGCACCGTGGAGCGGCTCAAGCCGTACGTCGAGAAGCTGGCGGGCGAACTGGTCGACGGCCTCGTCGCGGACGGCGGCGGCGATCTGCTCGCCCGGGTCGCCGAACCGTTGCCCGTGGCGGTCATCGCCGAGATGCTCGGCGTCCCGGAGGCGGACCGCGCGCCGCTGCGCCCGTGGTCGGCGGCGATCTGCGGCATGTACGAGCTGAATCCGCCGGAGGAGACGGCGCGCGCGGCGGTCCGTGCGTCGGTCGAATTCACCGACTACCTGCGGGAGTTGATCGCCGAGCGGCGCGCCCGGCCGGGCGACGACCTGGTCTCCGCCCTCATCGCGGCGCACGACGAGGGCGACCGGCTCACCGAGCAGGAGATGATCTCGACCTGCGTGCTGCTCCTCAACGCGGGCCACGAGGCCACCGTGAACGCGACGGTCAACGGCTGGTGGGCGCTGTTCCGCCACCCGGACCAGCTGGCGGCGCTGCGCGCGGACCACTCCCTGGTCCCGTCCGCGGTCGAGGAGCTGATGCGCCACGACACCCCGCTCCAGCTCTTCGAACGCTGGGTGCTCGACGAGATCGAGGTGGCGGGCACCACGATCCCGGTCGGCTCGGAGGTGGCCCTCCTGTTCGGCTCGGCCAACCACGACCCGGCGGTCTTCGCGGACCCGGCGGGCCTCGACCTGACCCGCCGGGACAACCCCCACATCTCGTTCTCCGCGGGCATCCACTACTGCATCGGCGCGCCGCTGGCCCGGATCGAACTGGCGGCGTCCATGCGGGCGTTGCTCACCCGGGCGCCGACGCTGCGGCTTGCGGCGGAGCCCACCCGCAAGCCGAACTTCGTGATCCGGGGTCTCGAGGAGCTGCGGGTCGAGCCGTGACGTCGCGGGGCTCAGCCGGTGACGTCCCGCCGCCGCAGCCCCGCGAGGCCCGCTCCCACGAACACCGCGGCCAGCGCCGTCAGGACCAGCACCGGCGTCCACTGCATCTCCCCGCCCGGCAGCTTCGGCAGGTGCCCGAACGGCGACAGGTCCATCACGGACTGCGGGACCTTCAGCGCGGGCCCGATCCAGCCGAGCAGCAGCGCCGCGCCCGCGACGCCCCACGCGCCCACGGCCCACCGGGACGCGACCCCGTGCAGCAGGACGGCCACGCCGCCCAGCGTCCACACGGCGGGGAGCTGGACCAGGCAGGCGCCGAGGATCGGGCCGGCGTCGTGGCCGTAGCCGAGCGCGAGACCGAGTCCGCCGAGGACCATGATCAGCGCGGCGCCCCCGAACGCGATCACCAGGTGGCCGCCCGCCCAGGTCAGCCGCCCCACCGCGGTCGCCAGCACCGGCTCGGCCCGCTGCGAGGTCTCCTCGCCCTGGAGGCGCAGCACCGCCTGGACGACGTACAGCGCGGCGACCATCCCGAGCATGCCGACCATGGTGGCGAGGAAGGCGTTCGTGATCCCGGACTGGCCGCCCATCCGCTCGATGATGTCGATGGTGTTCTGGTTGTCGCCGACCAGGTCGGCGGCGCCCTCGGTCATGCCGCCGAAGACGACGCCGGCGGCGAGGAAGCCGATCGACCAGCCGAGCACGCTGCCCCGCTGCAGCCGCCAGGCCAGCGCGCCCGCCGAACCCAGTCGCCCCTCGGCAGGACCCGGGCGGCTCGGCAGGAAGCTCATGCCGATGTCGCGCCGCCCGGCCAGCTGGTAGGCCACCACGCCCTGCGCCGCGACGGCCGCGACGAACAGCAGCAGCACCCACCACCGCTCACCGGCGAAGGCCCGGACGTTCTCCACCCAGCCGATGGGCGAGATCCAGGTCAGCGGCGAGGAGCCGCCGTCGTTCCCCGAGTCACCGGCCGCCCGCAGCACGAACGCGATCCCGAGCACCGCCGACGTCAGCCCGCGGGCCAGCCGGGCGCTCTCCGTGAACTGGGCGACGATCGCCGCCATCGTGGCGAACACCATGCCCGCCCCGCCGATCGCGAGCCCGAACGCGAGCGCCCCGGCGCCCCCTTGGGCGGCGAGCCCGCCCGCGATCAGCAGCGCCAGCACCCCGTTCGCCACCAGCGCCGTGAGCAGCGCGGCGGTCAGCGGCGCGCGCCGCCCCACCATCGCCGACGACACCAGCTCCTGGCGCCCGCTCTCCTCCTCGTCCCGGGTGTGCCGGACCACGATCAGCAGGCTCAGCACGGCGGCGAACACCGCCGCGAACGTCCCGATGCGCCACGCCGTCAGCGCGCCGAGCGAGTCGTCGAAGACCGGCCCGTACATCGCGCGCATCGAACTGTTCGTGTTCATCGAGTGCATGACGTCGGCGCGCTCGGCCGCCGTGCCGTACACGCTCTTCAGCGAGCCCGGCATGGACAGCACCATCAGGGCGATGACGGCGATCCAGACGGGCATCATCACCCGGTCGCGGCGCAGCGCCAGCCGCAACAGGGTGCCGGTGCCGGCGAGTTGGCGGCTGCCGCCGGCCCGGGGCGCGTACGTGGAGCCGAGCGCGGTCATCGGGTCACCGCCGACTCCGGCGCGGCCGCGCCGCCCGTGCCGTTCGTGCCGTCCGTGTCTGCCGTGTCGGCCGTGTCGTCCTGGTAGTGCCGCAGGAACAGCTCCTCCAGGGTGGGCGGCGTCGACGTCAGCGACCGCACGCCCGAGGCGGTCAGCGCGCGCAGTACCGCGTCGAGCTTGTCGGTGTCGACCTGGAGCTTGACCCGGTGTCCCTGGACGTCGAGGTCGTGCACGCCGGGCAGTTCGGCCAGGCCGTGCGCGACACCGGCGAGTTCGGCGGTGATGCTGGTCCTGGTCAGGTGCCGCAGCTGGGCCAGCGAACCGGTCTCGACGGTCGCGCCCTTGCGGATGATGCTGACCCGGTCGCAGAGCTCCTCGACCTCGCTGAGGATGTGCGA
The DNA here is from genome assembly GCF_030766975.1 of Streptomyces sp. KL116D. Taxonomy (NCBI): domain Bacteria; kingdom Bacillati; phylum Actinomycetota; class Actinomycetes; order Kitasatosporales; family Streptomycetaceae; genus Streptomyces; species Streptomyces sp. KL116D. Next base: position 145,774 of record NZ_JASERH010000126.1, read on the forward strand.
GGACAGCAGCACCGTCTGCCCGCGCTCCCGCGCGGCCTCCTCGACGTACGACTGGAAGACCTCCTCCATCAGCGGGTCGAGCCCGGAGGTGGGCTCGTCGAGGATGAGCAGGTCGACGTCGGACGCGGCGAAGGCGGCGACGAGCGCGACCTTCTGCCGGTTGCCCTTGGAGTACGTGCGGCCCTTCTTGGTCGGGTCGAGCTCGAACCGCTCCAGGAGGTCGGCCCGGCGCTTCTTGTCGAGCCCGCCGCGCAGCCGCCCGTACAGGTCGATGACCTCGCCGCCGCTGAGGTTGCGCCACAGGGTCACGTCACCGGGCACGTAGGCGACCTTGCGGTGCAGTTCGACCGCGTCGGTCCAGGGGTCGCGGCCCAGCATCTGCACGGCGCCGGAGTCGGCGCGCAGCAGGCCGAGCAGCACCCGGATGGTGGTGGACTTCCCCGCGCCGTTCGGGCCGAGGAAGCCGTGCACCTCACCGGACTCGACGTCCAGGTCGAGACCGTCGAGCGCATGCGTCCTGCCGAACGACTTGTGCAGTCCGGAGACCGTGATTGCCTTCGTCATGTTTCTGAACGTACGCTTCTTTCACAAACTTGTGAAGTTAAGGAAGCGTATAAACTCTGTACCGAGGCCGGGCGGGCCGGGCAAGGGGAGATGATCGGGACATGAGCCAGGAAGAAGGACGCACACGAGCGGCGGACGACGACGCGGCGGCGGTCGCCCGCTCCCGCTTCGTCGAGCGGTTCGCCGGCCAGCTCGTGGAGGCCGGCATGACCCGGATGCCCGCACGGATCTTCGCGGCCCTGCTCGCCTCCGACTCGGGCGCGCTCACCTCCGCCCAGCTCGGCGAGCAGCTGAAGGTCAGCCCCGCGGCCGTCTCCGGGGCGGTGCGCTATCTGACCCAGCAGCACATGGTCAGCCGCGAGCGCGAGCCCGGGACGCGGCGCGATTTGTTCCGGGTGCACGACAACCAGTGGTACGAGGCGCTCACCAGCCGCGACAGCGTTCTCAAGCACTGGGAGGACGCGCTGCGGGAGGGCGTCGAGAGCCTGGGCGCCGACACCCCCGCCGGCCGCCGCGTCGGCGAGACGCTGGCCTTCTTCGAGTTCGTGCAGAGCGAGCTGGGCGGGATGATGGACCGCTGGCGGGAGCACCGCAAGACGCTCGGCCTGGACTGAGAGAGGTGGCGTACGTGGACGAGGCGTACGAGGTGGACGAGGCCGCCGAGGCTGTCGAGGCCGTCGGGGCGGACGAAGCCGTCGAGGACAGGGGCACGCGGCAGGTCGAGTTCGAGACCATGCTGCTGAGCCGGCACGGCTATCTCTTCGGCTCGCGCGCCAGAACCGCCGACTGGCACCTCGACCGCAGCGCGTACATCCTGCTCAGCCGCATCCAGATGGAGGGCCCGATGTCGATCGGGCAGCTCAGTGACGCGTTCGGGCTCGACGCCTCCACGCTCAACCGGCAGACCGCCGCCATGATGCGGGCCGGTGTCGTCGAGCGGATCCCGGACCCCGAGGGCGGGATCGCCCGCAAGTTCCGGATCACGCGGGAGGGCGAGAAGTCCCTGAACGACGACCGGGCCCGCTACCTCGGCATCCTGGACGGCCTCCTCGACGACTGGACGGAGGCGGAGGTCACCGAGTTCGCGGCGAGCCTGCAGCGTCTGAACCGGGCGATCGAGCGCCTCGACGGGCGGCCCTGGCCCCGGCCCTGACGCACCGCCCGGACGGCGGCCCGCTGTCCGCCATCCAGGGGTCCGCACGGCGAGCCCACCCCGCACCGCCCGCACCCGCCCCACCCACCGTGGTTGCCTACGCCGACATGCCGTCCGAGTAGGTAAATCGTAGGAACCCAGAGGGTGGGTGGATCGAAGATGCGCTGGCCACGGTGGTCCCCGGTCGCACGGTGGGGAGGTCCGGCCCTCGTCGCACTGGCCGTCCTCGCCGTGCTCGTCGGCACGGCGGGCAGGCCCGGCGGACGGGCGGCGGCCGCCGCTGCCGCCCCGCAGAACCCGCTGTCGGTGACCTTCGTCGCCCGCTCCTGCCCGCAGTACAGCGACGTGATGGCCAACAAGGCCCGCAACAACATCCAGGAGTCGCTGCGCGACCTCGGCCCCGACTCCAACTACGCCTCCAACGAGACCGTCTCCGCGGCCAAGGAGGCGGCCGGCACCCCGCTGCCGCCGTGCGAGGCGCTGCCCGGCTGGACGTTCTCCACCGGCCGAGGCATCAGCAACAAGTCCGACGCCACGCTCAACCTGTCCACGGTGACCACCCCGATCCGGCAGAACATCACCACCGGCGCGTCCACCCCGGAACTCGACGCCCAGGGCAACCCGACCGGGCGGCAGCTGGAGGGCGCGGTCACCGTGCCGCTCAACTCGGCCGAGATCAGCGCCTCTTCGGGCCTCGTGGTGCAGGGCGGCACCAAGTCCGCGACGCTGAACGGCGTGCAGGAGCAGTACGGGTTCGCCGCGCTGCGCTGCGCCCAGGACGCGGTCAACGGCGACAACGTCGAGTACGTGACCTTCCCGTCCGGCGCCCGGCACGTCTTCTGCTACTACTACGCGATCACCCCGCCACCGGACGCCGGCACCATCAAGGTCGTCAAGGAGATCGCGCCCGACAGCCCCGGCGAGGGCGACTTCCGCTTCGACGGCAACGTGTCCTACGGCGACACGAACGGCGACGGCACCAACGACTTCGTGCTCACCGCCTCGGCGCAGAAGCAGGATTCGATGACGTTCGTGCGGGCGGCGGGCAGCACCCCGTGGACGTTCAAGGAAGAGATCCCGGCCGGCAGCGGCTGGTCCCCGCCGACGATGCCGGACTGCACCATCGTCGCGGCCGACGGCGGTGAGGGCACCAGTGAGGTCGTCCGGGACTCGGCCGGCGCCGTCAGTGTCGTACTGGCCGCCGGTGACACCGTGACCTGCACGTACACCAACACCCGTGCCTCCGGGCAGGCGCTCCTGGAGAAGGAGTCCGTCGGCGGCACCGGCACCTTCGACATCGACCTGCAGCCGCCATCGGCCTCCCCGCCGGTGAACGTCTCGCCGGTCACCACCGAACGCGAGGGCGTCCCGGTCACCGTCGCCGAGGCCCCCGACGGCGCGACCCCCGGCCGCTACGAGATCTCCGAGAGCATCCCGGCGCCGGACGGCACCGGCACCTGGGAGCTGGTCGGCGCGAACTGCAACGGCACCGACGTGCCGATCACGCAGGAGGCCCCCGACGAGCAGAACCCGAACGGCAGTTGGCACGCCGCCTACGACGTGGCCTCCGTGGACGACGCGCGCTGCCTGCTCACCAACAGATTCACGCCCGGCGGCGCCATCAACATCGAGAAGGTCACCGAGGGCGGCACCGGAACCTTCTCCTACAACGTCACCTCGCACCCGCGCGGCCGCAGCACCGCCGTGGCGCGCACCGACCGGTCCACCGCCACCACCGTCGTCGAGGGCGACCCGGTCACCGCGCACCCCGAGGACGACCCCACGGCCCCGGCCGCCGACGAGCTCACCGTGGACCCCCAACTCCAGTACCAGATCCAGGAGTTCATGCCGCCGCCCACCGCGGGCGGGCACTGGGAGCTGACCGGTGTGGACTGCGGTGAGACGGACGCCCGCGTCGACACCGACAGCGCGACCGCGACGCTCACCCTGACCGCCGACCAGCCCCGCCCCACCTGCCGCTTCACCAACCGCTTCGTCCCCGTCGGCACCCTCGACGTCACCAAGCACACCACCGGCGACACCGGGCTGCGCCCCGACGGCGCCGAGCTGACCCTGACCTGCGCCGACGGCACCATCGACACGCTGGCCGTGGCCTCGGGCACGACGTCCGCGCAGCTCCCCCGGCGCACCTTCGCCACCGACACCACGTGCACGCTCACCGAGCCGGAGACCGGCGCGGGCGACGGGGTCGACGTGACGACGACGGCGACCCTGTCCGTGGACGGCGGCCCACCGACGACGATCACCCTCGGTGATCCGTTCCCGGTCCGGGCCGGGGAGTCGGCCACCGTCGAGATCACCAACGCGTTCGCGACCGAACCGCCGACGTCCCCGCCCCCCACGACGACGGCGACCCCCACGCCCACCCCGACCGCCACGTCCCCGGCCACGCCCACTCCCACGGCGCCCACCCCGGGCCCGAGCGGCGGCCCCTCCGTTCCGCCCGGGCCGCCCGGCGACCACCTGGCCGACACCGGCGGCTCCACCACCGCGCTCTGGGTGGCCTGCGCGGGAGCCCTCGCCGTGGCCCTCGGCACCCTCACGGTGACGGCGATGCGCCGCCGCATCTAGAGCCTGTCCCCCGGATCCTCCTGCCCCGCGACGCCTGGTGCGTGCTCTCGCCGCACCGAGCGCAAGGCCGAGTACGTCCTCAGGGGAGCGCCAGCCCCCACGCCCCGGTGCGCACCGTCCACGTGCGTCTGCGCACCGGGCCGCCGATCGTCACCGAGTCCGCCCGGTAGCGGAAGTCGGCGCCGGTCACGGTGATCGTCCGCGCCCGGGCGGTCAGCGGCGGGGCCGCCGCGTCCACCGCCACGGGCCGCACCTCCACCCGGGCCAGACCGGTGCCGGTGGCGGGCCCCACCGAGACCCCCTCCACCGGCTGGTCGAGGTCGACGAGCGTCACCCCGTCCGCCTCGACCCGCAGCCGCGCGGGGCCACCGGAGTCCGGCGCCGCGGGCCGCACCGGACGCGCCGCGAGGGTGCGCACCAGCGACCTGCACGTCCGCAGCCAGGGCCGGCCCCCGGTCCCCGGCTCCGCCACCGGCGGGATGCGCAGGTCCCCGAGCACCACCCCGTCGCTGTCGTCCACCAGCAGATCGAGCCGCCGCTCCCGGCCGTCCAGCGCCACGCGTGCCGCGGCCACCGTGCCCGTCGGCACCCCCAGCGAGCGCGCCAGCGAGACGGCCGCCCCCACCGGCACCATGGAGAACACCGCCCCCGACAGCTCCCGCTCCCGGTGCAGCAGGGACACCGCACGCAGCAGCGCCCGGTCGTCACCGACCACCACGGGCCGCCGCGCACCCCGCTTGGCCAGCGCTTTCGCGAATTCCTCCGGCCCCTCGGGCAGACACACCTTGGCGGTGGCGCCCGCGCACAGCACGTCCTTGGCGATGCGGACCGACTCCCCGTCCGCGCGCCGCGCGAGGGGGTCGACGATCACCAGCAACTGCCGGGACAGCGGGACCTCACCGCCACGGTCGGACGGATGGCTCTCATGATCCAAAGCCGCCACCTCGGCCCTGCCTCGCTTCCTCGGGTAGCATCTTTGTGCAAGAGCCCCTTGCGCTATTGCGCCAGGGGCTTGGTCTATTCCGGGGCACCCCAAGGCTCACGAAGGCCCGCCGCACCGACGCGGCGCCGGCCCCTTGACCTTGGACATGCCCCGCCCGGAAGGGGTGTACGCCTGTGCCCGCACTTGTGCTGCTCGGTGCTCAGTGGGGTGACGAAGGCAAGGGAAAGGCCACCGACCTGCTCGGTGGATCCGTGGACTATGTGGTGCGCTACCAGGGCGGCAACAACGCCGGTCACACGGTCGTCGTAGGCGACCAGAAGTACGCGCTGCATCTCCTCCCTTCCGGAATCCTCTCCCCGGAGTGCACGCCAGTCATCGGAAACGGTGTCGTCGTCGACCCGTCGGTCCTGCTCTCCGAGCTGAGCGGTCTGAACGAGCGCGGCGTCGACACGTCCAAGCTCCTGCTCAGCGGCAACGCCCACATCATCACGCCGTACAACGTGACGGTGGACAAGGTGACCGAGCGCTTCCTCGGCAAGCGCAAGATCGGCACCACGGGCCGCGGCATCGGCCCGACGTACGCGGACAAGATCAACCGGGTCGGCATCCGCGTCCAGGACCTCTACGACGAGTCGATCCTCACCCAGAAGGTCGAGGCGGCTCTCGAGGGCAAGAACCAGCTGCTCACCAAGGTCTTCAACCGCCGCGCCATCGAGGCGGAGCGGGTCGTCGAGGAGCTCCTCGGCTACGCGGACCAGATCAAGGGCTACGTCGCCGACACGACCCTGATCCTGAACAACGCGCTCGACGAGGACAAGGTCGTGCTGTTCGAGGGCGGCCAGGGCACGCTCCTCGACATCGACCACGGCACGTACCCCTTCGTCACCTCGTCGAACCCGACCGCGGGCGGCGCCTGCACCGGGGCCGGCGTCGGTCCGACGAAGATCAGCCGCGTCATCGGCATCCTCAAGGCCTACACCACGCGTGTCGGCGCGGGCCCGTTCCCGACGGAGCTGTTCGACGAGGACGGCGAGGCGCTGCGCCGCATCGGCGGCGAGCGCGGTGTCACCACCGGCCGTGACCGCCGCTGCGGCTGGTTCGACGCCGTCATCGCCCGCTACGCGACCCGCGTGAACGGCCTGACGGACTTCTTCCTCACCAAGCTCGACGTCCTCACCGGCTGGGAGCAGATCCCGGTCTGCGTGGCCTACGAGATCGACGGCAAGCGCGTCGAGGAGCTGCCCTACTCGCAGTCCGACTTCCACCACGCGAAGCCGGTCTACGAGATGCTGCCGGGCTGGTCCGAGGACATCACGAAGGCCAAGACCTTCGCGGACCTCCCCAAGAACGCGCAGGCGTACGTGAAGGCGCTGGAGGACATGTCCGGCGCCCCGATCTCGGCGATCGGCGTCGGCCCCGGCCGCACCGAGACGATCGAGGTCAACTCGTTCCTGTAAGGGAGCGAACGGATCACCCGGTGCCCCGGCCCGCCTCGGCGGGCCGGGGCACCGGTGCGTCAGCGCGGGTGGTCGCCGGTCCGCGACCAGAGGCACTCACCGCCCCGGACGGTCTCGGTACCGGTCACCATGGCGCTGCCGTGGTCGCCGGGCTCAGCCCGACCGGTCGTACGTCAGGGTCTGCTGCTTTCCGTCCAGGCCCGTCATGACCCGGCGCAGCTGGCCCGACGGCAGGATCGTGACCGTGCTCGGCTTGCCGGGGGTGCAGGCCGAGGCGGGCTCGGCGATCACCGGGTCGGTGCCGCCGATCCGCAGCGTGGAGTCCGTCGCCGACGTCAACTCGCCCTCGAACAGGCAGTGGTAGGGCTGCCCGTCCTTCTGCGGGCCGTCGGCCGTCATCGACAGGACCGTGTCGCCCGGCTCGCCCTGCTGGATGGTGATCTGCCGCGGATGGTGCCCGGTCGCGTTGTCGATCGCGCCCGACCACGTGCCGAGGAACTTCGCCGGTATCTCGCCCGCGGCCGACTGCGGCGTCTCGGCGGGGCTGCTGGACGTCTCGGGCGTGGACGGATCCTGGCCCTGGCTGGACGGGGCGGGCGAGGCGGGCGCGGAGGCGGACGCGGGGGACTGCTCGTTCTCCTGCGCGGTGGGCGACGAGCCGTCGTCCTTCATCAGGGCGTACACGGAGCCGCCCGCGCCGATCGCCACGATCAGGGCGACCGCGAGCAGCGCCGCCGTGGAGCGGCCGCGCCGCGGCGGCTCCTGCTGCGGGGAGCCCAGGGGCAGGACCCCTGGTCCGTAGGGCGGGGTGTGGCCCCAACTCCCTTGTGCCGCGGGCGGATAGCCGTACGCGGGCGGCTGGGGCTGCGGCTGGTGCGGGTGGCCGTACGCGGGCGGGGCGGGCGCGGGCGTCGGGGTGTCCTGGCCGACCACCATCGTGGGCAGGTGGTTCAGCTGGACGGCGCCGGGCCTGCCGGGCGGCGGCGGAGCGTCCGGCTCGGCCTGCGGTTCGGCGGGCGGATCGGCCGGGGGCGGCGGCACCGGCGGCGGTCCTGACGCCGCCTGCTCGGGGTCCTCCGAGTCCAGCAACTGCACGGCGTGCCGCCCGAGTTGGGCCACGAGCGCGCCCGGCAGCCAGGGGTCGCGGGTGCGGCCCCCGTCGCCCAGCGTGTCCTCGGCGCCGGTCCGCTCCAGGAGCTCGTCGAGCGTGGGCCGGTCCGCTGGCTGCTTGCGCAGACAGTCCCGTACGAGATCCTGCAGGCCCTCGGGGAGGTCGGCCAGGTCGGGCTCCTCCTGGGCGATGCGGAACATCATCGCGTGCACGCCGCTGTTCGACGTGCCGAAGGGCAGGGCGCCCGTCGCCGCGTACGCGAGGACCGAGCCCAGGCAGAACACGTCGCACGCCGGGGTGATCCGGTCGCCGCGCACCTGCTCGGGCGCCATGAACCCGGGCGACCCGACGAGCGCGCCCGTCCGCGTCAGACCACCGTCGGTGACGGTCTCCAGGGCCCGCGCGATGCCGAAGTCGATGACGCGCGGGCCGTCGATGGTGACCAGCACGTTCGACGGCTTGAGGTCGCGGTGGACGATGCCGGCGTCGTGGATGTCCTTGAGCGCGTGCGTGAGCCCGGCCGCGAGGATGCGCACCGACCGCTCGGGCAGTGCGCCGTAGTCGTGCGAGACGACCTGCTGGAGCGCGGGCCCCGCCACGTATCCGGTCGCCAGCCACGGGATCGCGGCGTCGGTGTCCGCGTCGAGGACGGGCGCCGTCCACGCGCCGCCGACCCGCCGCGCGGCCTGCACCTCCTGCCGGAACCTGTGCCTGAACTCCTCCTGCTCGGCGAGCTCCTGGCGCACCAGCTTCACGGCGACGGTCCGCCCGCGCTCCGAGCGCGCGAGGTACACCTGCCCCATGCCGCCCGCGCCGAGCCGGCCGATCAGCCGGTACGCGCCGATGCGCTGCGGGTCCCCCGACACCAGTGACTCGAGCCTCTCCATGTCGCGCCACCCTCCCCCGTATGTGTGCAACAAATTGAGAATAGTGCGGGCATACGACATAGAGGACAGGAGCGGCTTCTACGGTTCCGTAACGGGACACAGCGCGCGGCACAGGACGATCGGACCGGCGTTCGGAGCGGCGGTCGGACCGGCGTCAGGGCCTGCTTTCGGGGCGCCTGGGATCCCTGGACAGACTGTCGTGTTCGCCGCCCGCGCGCAGACAGGACGCCGATGGTGTGTCCACGGACCGGACATCTACCCTCGGCCCCATGACCCCTCAGCCGAATCCCCAGGTCGGCGCCGCCGTCAAGGCCGCGGACCGCAAGCACGTGTTCCACTCCTGGTCCGCACAGGAGCTCATCGATCCGCTCGCCGTCGCCGGTGCCGAAGGCTCGTACTTCTGGGACTACGACGGCAACCGCTACCTCGACTTCACCTCGGGGCTCGTCTACACGAACATCGGGTACCAGCACCCGAAGGTCGTCGCGGCGATCCAGGAGCAGGCCGCGAAGATGACGACCTTCGCGCCCGCGTTCGCCATCGAGTCGCGCTCCGAGGCCGCACGCCTCATCGCCGAGCGCACCCCCGGCGACCTCGACAAGATCTTCTTCACGAACGGCGGCGCGGACGCCGTCGAGCACGCCCTGCGGATGGCCCGCCTGCACACGGGCCGCCCGAAGGTGCTCTCCACCTACCGCTCGTACCACGGCGGCACCGAGCAGGCGATCAACGTCACCGGTGACCCGCGCCGCTGGGCCAGCGACCGCGGCACGGCGGGCGTCGTCCACTTCTGGGCGCCGTTCCTGTACCGCTCGCGCTTCTACGCGGAGACCGAGGCGCAGGAGTGCGAGCGCGCGCTGGAGCACCTGGAGACGACGATCCAGTTCGAGGGTCCGGCGACCATCGCCGCGATCATCCTGGAGACGATCCCGGGCACCGCCGGCATCATGACGCCGCCGCCCGGCTACCTCGCGGGGGTCCGCGCGCTCTGCGACACGTACGGCATCGTCCTCGTCCTCGACGAGGTCATGGCGGGCTTCGGCCGTACGGGCCAGTGGTTCGCCGCCGACCTGTACGACGTCACGCCGGACCTGATGACCTTCGCGAAGGGCGTGAACTCGGGGTACGTCCCGCTGGGCGGCGTGGCGATCTCCGGCGCCATCGCCGAGACGTTCGCCAAGCGCCCCTACCCGGGCGGTCTCACCTACTCGGGGCACCCGCTGGCCTGCGCCGCCGCCGTCGCCACCATCAACGTGATGGAGGAGGAGGGCATCGTCGCCCACGCGGCGAAGCTCGGCGCCGAGGTCATCGAGCCGGGGCTGCGGGAGCTCGCCGAGCGGCACCCGTCGGTGGGCGAGGTGCGCGGCACCGGCATGTTCTGGGCGCTCGACCTGGTCAGGGACCGGGAGACCCGCGAGCCGCTGGTGCCGTACAACGCGGCCGGCGAGGCGAACGCGCCGATGGCCGCGTTCGGCGCCGCCGCCAAGAAGAACGGCCTGTGGCCCTTCATCAACATGAACCGCACGCACGTCGTGCCGCCGCTGAACATCACGGAGGCGGAGGCCAAGGAGGGCCTCGCCGCCCTGGACGTGGCGCTGTCCGCGGCGGACGAGCACGTGGCGTAGCCGGAGCCTTCCGGGGGGCGCCGCCGGCCGGCGGCGCCCCGTGCCGTGTCCCGCTCAGCTGAAGATGATCATCGATCCCTGGGCCAGGCTGCGCGTGGCCGCCTGGTGCAGGCCCAGCCAGACGTGCCGTTCCCGGGCGAACGGGCTGTCGTCCGGCGGCACCGGGGCCGCCGGTTCCTCCAGGGCGGTGGGCGCCGTCGGCGGGGCGGGCGGCACCGGCGGGTTCGCCGGGTCGATGCCGATCGACGGAGCCACGTACTCCAGTTCGCGCAGCAGTGCGTGGGACGAGCCCAACGGGCCGCCACCGGCGAGGAGTTCGTCGTTCGACAGCGGTGTCGCGAAGTCCACGGGGACGTACGCGCCCGCGTGGTCGTAGTGCCACACCAGGTGGGAACCCTGCGCCGTCGACTCGAACATCTCCAGCAACTGCTCGTAGTCACCGCCGAGTTCGTCGACCGGTGTCACCGCGAGGCCGCACAGCTGGAGCAGATAGGCGCGGCGCAGGAAGTGCAGCGCGTCGTAGTCGAACCCCGCGACCGGTGCGACGTCGCCGGAGAGTCCCGGCATGTACGAGTAGACCGGTACCGTCGGCAGCCCTGCCTCGGTCAACGCCTTGTCGTACAGCGCGAGTTCCTCGGCGAAGGGGTTGTCGGGGCTGTGGCACAGCACGTCGACGAGGGGGACGAGCCACAGATCACAGGCCAAGAAGGGCTCCTTAGGACGTGTTCGGCGGCGCACGGCCGGGCGTACGCCAGGGTAGTCGGCGGCGCACTGCGACAGCCCTGTCTTGCAGGTACCCGCTCCCCGGTCGGTCCGAGCCTCAATCCCCGGCCAGCTGCTCGATGAGCGCGAGCGAGTCGGCGTTGTACCCGGCGATGATCGCGTGCGCGCCCGTGGCGTCCCGGCGGACCAGGGCGTCCACCAGGTCGCAGTGGCCGGACCACAGGCGGCCCTTGAGGTCGCCGGCGCGGCGCAGGTGCGGGACCGCGCACATCCAGGACTGGACGCGCAGGCGGTGGAAGAAGTCGGAGAGGTAGGCGTTGCCGAAGAGGGCGGAGAGCTCTCGCCAGAAGCGCAGGTCGTAGCCGATGAGGACGTTGAGGTCGCCGGCGCCCGCGGCGCGGGCCGCCTCCTCGCCGCGGCGGCGGACTCCCGCGAGGGCGTCCGGGGTGCGGGGGTCCTGGGGCGGGTTCTCGGCGAGGCCGCGGAAGATTCCGTCGGCGACGAGGCTGCGGGCCTCGATCATCGCGCGGTAGTCGGCCAGGGAGTACTCGTGGACGCGGAAGCCGCGGTGCTGGGCGGAGTCGAGCAGGCCCTGGGCGGTGAGGTCGACGAGGGCCTCGCGGACCGGGGTGGCCGACACCCCGTATCCCTCGGCGATCTCCTTGACCGTGAACTCCTGGCCCGGGGTGAGGCGGCCGCCCAGGATCTCGTCGCGGAGCGCGTCGGCGATCTGCTGGCGCAGGGTGCTGCGGGTGACGGCGGGGCCGTCGGATACGGGCACGGTTCCCCCGGTTCGGCTGGCGCATCGGTTCCGCTGGTCCGGACCACCCTAGTCGGCCGCTTCCCCCTGCTCACCGTTCCCACTTCCCCCCACGCCCGGCTGCGGGCCTGAGAGGCGCGCTCCGCGCGGCCTTCTTGAGCGCCGCTTCGTTCCCGGCCGCGGGCCGGTGGGGGCTGGTCGCGCAGTTCCCCGCGCCCCTGAAAGGCCTGCGCTCCGCGCAGCCTTCAGGGCCGCCCACCGCCTTGGGCGGTCTGCCGCCCGGGGCGGCAGGGTGGGCAAGGCGGCCCCGGTGCGGCGTCGCCGTCGGGCTGGGTGGCACCCCGGTGCGGCGTAGTCGTTGGTCCGGTGGCGCCCCGCAGGGGCTAGCGGGGCTCCGGGGGGCGTTGGCGGGGCATGTTCGGGCGGGTGCCCGGGGGGAGGGGGAAGCGGCCGGGGGCGGGGTCCGGGCCGCGGGGCGTGGTGCCGGGGACGGAGGACTGCATCACCAGCGGCGCCGGCCCCGACCGGAACTCCACCATCCAGTCCGCCGTCTCGGACCGCACCAGCTCCGTCACGTCCTCCGTGAAGCGGCGCAGCACCGCGAGGCACCGCTCCGCCGCCTCGCTCGCCGTACCCTCCGTCGGCCCGAGCACCTCCCGCACGCTCTCCGACGCCCAGTCGAACTGGAGCACCTGCAGCCGCCGCTGCACGGCCTGCGCGGTGGCGACGTCCCTTATCCACCCCGACGTGAGCCCGAAGTACCGGTCGCAGGCGACGCAGGCCACCGCGAGCAGCAGCGTCAGATACCCCCAGGGAGCGACGCCGCCCACCACCCCGGTCAGATCGAGCAGCGGCAGCGCGCCCCCGGCCACCGCACCGAGCGCCGCCCCGCCCCGCAGGGCCCGCGCTCCCCGCCGCTTCCACACCCGGTCGGCCAGGTACCAGCCGGCGGTCCGCAGGGCGCCCTGCTCGACCCACCGGTACAGCTCGTCGAGCCGCTCCGCGGGCTCGCCCCAGTCGCCGAGCGGAAGCGTCCGCCCCGTGAGGTCGCCGGAGCGGGGGCCGCCGTCCGATACGCCCCGGCCGCCCTCACCCTGGCCCTCCTGGGGCGGTCCTTCGGGCTGCATCTCCGGCTGACTCACCCGGCACTCCCTCGACTGGTTACGGCTGGGGCTGAATGTGCAGCATCTTCCTACCGCCCAATGGGTGGCCAAGGTCCCGTTTTCGCGGGTTTTCCGCTCAGAAGTGGGCCTTCATCAGGTATAGGAAAGCAGCCCATCTCACTCGAAAGAGTGCAGTGCGAGGTGCCGGGGCGGGCGCACCCCGAACCACGTAGGCTCGAACCCAAGCGACCCAGAGACAGGAGCTGATCGTGATCCCCGGTGGTGGCCAGCCCAACATGCAGCAGCTGCTCCAGCAGGCCCAGAAGATGCAGCAGGACCTCGCGCTGGCTCAGGAGGAGCTGGCACGGACCGAGGTCGAGGGCCAGGCGGGCGGCGGCCTCGTCAAGGCGACGGTGACCGGCTCCGGCGAACTGCGCGGCCTCGTCATCGACCCGAAGGCCGTGGACCCGGAGGACACCGAGACCCTCGCCGACCTGGTGGTCGCGGCGGTCCAGGCGGCGAACGAGAACGCGCAGACGCTGCAGCAGCAGAAGCTCGGCCCGCTCGCCCAGGGACTCGGCGGCGGCAGCGGCATCCCGGGCCTCCCCTTCTAGGCCCGGCGCCAACTACCGTACGTATCAAGACGCACCAGACGACCTGAAGGCGAAGGCAATCCGTGTACGAAGGCGTGGTCCAGGACCTCATCGACGAGCTGGGCAGGCTGCCCGGCGTCGGTCCCAAGAGCGCGCAGCGGATCGCCTTCCACATCCTGCAGGCCGAACCCACCGACGTACGGCGGCTCGCGCAGGCGCTGATGGAGGTCAAGGCGAAGGTCCGGTTCTGCGCGACGTGCGGCAACGTCGCGCAGGAGGAGCTGTGCAACATCTGCCGGGACACGCGCCGCGACCCGACCGTCATCTGCGTGGTCGAGGAGCCCAAGGACGTCGTCGCGATCGAGCGCACCCGTGAGTTCCGCGGGAAGTACCACGTGCTCGGCGGCGCCATCAGCCCCATCGAGGGGGTCGGTCCCGACGACCTGCGTATACGAGAACTTCTCGCGCGGTTGGCCGACGGGACGGTCACGGAGCTGATCCTGGCCACCGATCCGAACCTGGAGGGCGAGGCCACGGCGACGTACCTCGCCCGCATGATCAAGCCCATGGGCCTGAAGGTCACCCGCCTGGCCAGCGGCCTCCCCGTCGGGGGCGACCTGGAGTACGCGGACGAGGTCACCCTCGGCCGGGCCTTCGAGGGGAGACGACTCCTAGATGTCTGAGACGACGAACACCGCCGCCACGGCGGGCGCCGCCAAGGCGTCCGGCGACGCGACGCTGCACGCGGCCACCCAGAATCCCGATGACTTCGCGGTCCAGATCTCCGACCAGATCGAGTCGTTCATCGTCGCGGTGACCGAGATCGCCAAGGGCGACGAGCCGGACTCGGCGGTCCCGTTCCTGCTCCTGGAGGTGTCCCAGCTGCTGCTCGCGGGCGGCCGGCTGGGCGCGCACGAGGACATCGTCCCGGACGAGCGGTACGAGCCGGACCTGGGCTCGGAGCGGGACGCGGACGACGCCGACGAGCTGCGCCAGAGCCTGGCGCGGATGCTCGACCCGGTCGACGTCTACTCGGAGGTCTTCGACCCGTACGAGCCGCGCAAGGCACCGGTGGCGGCCCGGATCTCGGACGACCTGGCCGACGTCGTCACCGATCTGCGCCACGGCATGGCCCACTACCGCGCGGGCCGCGTCACCGAGGCGCTGTGGTGGTGGCAGTTCTCGTACTTCTCCAACTGGGGCTCCACCGCCTCCGCCACCCTGCGCGCCCTGCAGTCCCTGGTCGCCCACGTCCGGCTGAACCAGCCGCTCGACGACCTCGACGGCCTGGACACCGACGAGGACCTGTCGACGGCCGAGGGGACCCTGGAGGAGGAGGCCGGCAAGGTCATGGCGGAGGAGATCGCGGGCCCGCTCGGCCTGCGCCCCGTCAAGTAGCCGGTGTGAGCAGGGCCACCTTTCCGGTTGCGCCCGGCGGGCCTGGGCATGCGCTCGTTCGGAGCGGCCGGATGCCGACCGAAAAACCCCGGAGATCACGTCGTGAGCGGGACATCTCACGATGCGATATGACCGGGGCGGATTTCGGCCGCTCGTTAGACTGAGCCGACCGCAGTACGCGTACGTACATGCGGTGACAGACGGACTGAGCGAGGAGCGCACGTGGGCCTTGTCGTGCAGAAGTACGGAGGCTCCTCCGTAGCCGATGCCGAGGGCATCAAGCGGGTCGCCAAGCGCATCGTCGACGCCAAGAAGAACGGCAACCAGGTGGTTGTCGTGGTGTCCGCGATGGGCGACACGACGGATGAGTTGATCGATCTCGCCGAGCAGGTATCCCCGATCCCTGCCGGACGAGAGTTCGACATGCTGCTGACCGCCGGAGAGCGGATCTCCATGGCCCTGCTGGCCATGGCGATCAAAAACCTGGGCCACGAGGCCCAGTCGTTCACGGGCAGTCAGGCCGGCGTCATCACCGACTCGGTCCACAACAAAGCCCGCATCATCGATGTGACGCCGGGCCGGATCCGTGAGTCGCTCGACAAGGGCAACATCGCGATCGTCGCCGGGTTCCAGGGCGTCTCGCAGGACAAGAAGGACATCACCACGCTCGGGCGCGGTGGCTCCGACACCACGGCCGTGGCGCTGGCCGCCGCGCTCGACGCCGAGGTCTGCGAGATCTACACGGACGTCGACGGCGTGTTCACCGCCGACCCGCGCGTCGTGAAGAAGGCGCGGAAGATCGACTGGATCTCCTTCGAGGACATGCTGGAGCTGGCCAGCTCCGGGTCGAAGGTGCTGCTCCACCGCTGCGTGGAGTACGCCCGTCGTTACAACATCCCGATCCACGTGCGGTCCAGCTTCAGCGGACTGCAGGGGACCTGGGTCAGCAACGAACCGCTCGTGAAGAAGCAAGGGGCAGAGTCCGTGGAGCAGGCGATCATCTCCGGTGTCGCGCACGACACCTCCGAGGCGAAGGTCACCGTCGTCGGCGTTCCGGACAAGCCGGGCGAGGCCGCGAAGATCTTCCGGGCCGTCGCGGACGCCGAGATCAACCTGGACATGATCGTCCAGAACGTCTCGGCCGCCTCCACCGGTCTGACCGACATCTCCTTCACGCTGCCCAAGACCGAGGGCCGCAAGGCCATCGACGCCCTGGAGAAGCAGAAGGCCAACGTCGGCTTCGAGTCGCTGCGCTACGACGACCAGATCGCCAAGATCTCGCTCGTGGGCGCCGGTATGAAGACGAACCCGGGTGTGACGGCCGGGTTCTTCGAGGCGCTCACCGACGCGGGCGTGAACATCGAGCTGATCTCGACCTCGGAGATCCGGATCTCGGTCGTCACGCGGGCCGACGACGTGAACGAGGCGGTGCGCGCCGTGCACTCCGCCTTCGGACTCGACTCGGACTCCGACGAGGCCGTGGTCTACGGAGGCACCGGCCGCTGATGGCCCGTCCAGCCGGGGAACCCGTGCGGCGTCCGACGCTCGCGGTCGTGGGAGCGACCGGGAGCGTCGGCGCCGTTCTTCTGCAGATCCTGTCGCAGCACGCGGACATCTGGGGGGAGATCCGGCTGGTCGCCTCGGCGCGCTCGGCGGGGCGCAAGCTCACGCTGCGCGGCGAGGAGGTCGAGGTCGTCGCCCTGGAGGAGTCCGTCTTCGACGGGGTCGACGTCGCCATGTTCGACGTGCCCGACGACGTGGCCGCCCGGTGGGCGCCGATCGCGGCCGCCAAGGGCGCCGTCGTCGTCGACAACTCGCCCGCCTTCCGGATGGACGCGGACGTCCCGCTCGTCGTCCCGGAGATCAATCCGCACGCCGCGCGCGTGCGGCCGCGCGGCATCATCGCCAATCCGAACTGCACGACGCTCTCGATGATCGTGGCGGTCGGCGCGCTGCACGCCGAGTTCGGCCTGCGGGAGCTGGTGGTCTCCAGCTACCAGGCCGTCAGCGGCGCCGGGCGGGCCGGGGTCGAGACGCTGCGCGAGCAGCTGGCCCTGGTCGCCGGTACGGAGCTGGGCACCAGCCCCGGTGACGTGCGGCGGGTGGTGGGCGACCGGACCGGCCCGTTCCCCGAGCCGGTCGCGCTGAACGTGGTGCCGTGGGCCGGGGCGCTGCGCGAGGACGGCTGGTCGTCGGAGGAGATGAAGGTGCGGGACGAGTCCCGCAAGATCCTCGGGCTGCCCGGTCTGAAGGTGGCCGTGACCTGTGTGCAGGTGCCGGTGGTGACGACGCACTCCCTCACCGTCCACGCCCGCTTCCAGAGCGAGGTCACCGTGGACCGGGCGCGGGAGATCCTGGCGACCGCGCCGGGCGTCGTGCTCTTCGACAATCCGGCGGCCGGCGAGTTCCCGACGCCCGCCGACGCGGTGGGCACCGACCCGACGTGGGTCGGGCGCGTGCGGCGCTCGCTCGACGATCCGGCCGGGCTCGAACTCTTCGTGTGCGGGGACAACCTGCGCAAGGGCGCCGCGCTGAACACGGCGCAGATCGCCGAGCTGGTCGCCGGGGAGTTCACCGGCGCGTGATGTGCGCCTCTCCTGCCGTCCGCTTTACGGTCGGCCCCTTCCCATATCCGGATCCACTCGTAGGATCTGTGTAAGTTCTGTGATGACGGTGGTCTGAACCACTTGAACCGGAACTTCTGAGCGTTCGAAGATTTCCTCCCCGTCCCGCAACCGCTTGCGGGGCGGGGAGCGTCCTTGCGATAGCCCTTAGGGGGGCGGTCGCTCTCGGGGGTGTCGTATCGCACAGGACAATTGGGGCATAGGGGAAGAGCAGGTACGCATGTCGGCATCTGAGGCGGAGTCATCGGTGGGGATGACGAAGTCTGTCGCAAATGGGGCGCCGGACGCGTACAACCCTGACGGGGGGAAGCGTGTCCAACAGGCGTGGCAGAGGTACTCGACTTCACAGCGGTACAGGCGAGGGGCGCGGCCCTGCGCCCACCCCTCGCACCCCTCGGGACGCGCCGTTCCCGTGGGGGCACTTCCGGCGGCATGCCGGTGATCGCCCCCATGCCAGCAGCGCGCCCGGCGCGCATTCCGGCGCAGGCGCAGGGCGCTGACGACGCGATGGCGACCGGCACCACAGTCGATCACCTGACCGAGACGTACCGCGCCCACTACCGCTCCCTGCTCGGACTCGCGGCGCTGCTCCTGGACGACACGGCCTCCTGCGAGGACGTCGTGCAGGAGGCGTTCATCCGCGTCCACTCCGCGCGAAAACGCGTCCGTGACCCCGAGAAGACGCTGGCGTACCTGCGCCAGACCGTCGTCAACCTCTCGCGGTCCACGCTGCGCCGCCGCATCCTCGGGCTGAAGCTGCTCACCAAGCCGATGCCCGACATGGCGAGCGCCGAGGAGGGCGCGTACGACCTGCTGGAGCGGGACGCCCTGAAGAAGGCCCTGAAGGGGCTCCAGCGGCGTCAGCGCGAGGTCCTCGTGATGCGCTACTTCGCGGACATGACCGAGGCCCAGGTGGCCGAGGCGCTCGGGATATCCCTGGGGTCCGTGAAGGCGTACGGTTCTCGCGGCATCGCGGCTCTGCGCGTGGCCATGGAGGCGCCGGCATGAGCCCCACGACAGGCCGCGGGCCGGACAAGCGGTTCAGGAAGCACGAGCAGGACGAGCACGCTGGGAACGCAACTGTGAACGACGGACCCCGCCGTCCGGCCGATGCGGCGGCCGACGACGCGAGTGGACCCGACACCCTCGGCGGCACCGGACTCGGCGACGACGAGCTGGCGCTGCGGCGCATGATGCGCACCGCCGTCGCGGAGATCGAGCCGTCCGACGTCGCCCTCGAGCACCTGCGCCGGGCCGTGCCCGCGCGCCGGGCGCGCAAGCGGCAGGCCGCCGTCGGCGCCATCGCCGCCGGGGTGTTCGTCGCGATGGCGGTGCCCGCGGTGCTCCACGTCACGAACTCCGGGTCGTCGGCGGACCCCGCCATGGCGGGCAACAGCCAGAACACGCACAGCGGTGTCGCCGCCGGGAAGGACGGCGGGGCCGGCCGGGACTCCGGCGGTTCGCCCTCCCAGTCCAAGGACAAGGGCAAGGGCAAGGACGGCGAGAAGGGCAAGAAGGGCGACCAGGGGAAGGGCGCGACCAGCGGCGCCACCGGTGGCCCGGGCCCCGGCTCCACGGCCGCCGCCAGCTCCCCGCTCTGCGCGGCGAACGAGCTGTCGGCGGTGGCCAGCGTCGGCGCCCCCGACGGCAGCGGCAAGGTCTACGGCAGCTTCCGCGTGTCGAACGTCTCGGACGGCAACTGCACGGTGGACGGCGGCGGCAGCGTCCTGACCGTCGCGCAGGGCGCGGCCGACCCCACCAAGGTCGGCGTCCTCGACCACACGTCGGGCGACGGCTCGGGGCTGCCCGACCCGTCGGCCGAGCAGAGCCAGCTGATCCTGGAACCGGGGATGGCGTACGAGGTGAAGTTCGCCTGGGTGCCGTCCGGGCAGTGCACCCCGAGCGGCGGCACCGGCGGTACCGGGGGCAACGGCGGCAACGGCGGGGGCGAGGTGTCCCCCTCCCCGACCCCGTCGGAGAACGCGACCGGCGACTCGGGCGAGGCCACCGCGGACTCCGGGCTGTCGGCGCAGCTCGGCTCCGAGGGCACCGGCGACGGCAGCGTCAGCGTCTCCCACACGGCGGAGCCGGGCGCGCCCAGCGCGACGACCGTCATCCCCGACGCGTGCGCCGGGACCGTGTACCGGACGGGTGTGCTGCCGGCCTCGTAGCCGTCAGGCGGTCTCCTCCGCCAGGCCGAGCTCCGCGTCCCGCAGGGCCTCGGCCTCGCGGCGCACCAGGCGGAACCACATGAAGACCACGAAGCCCGCGAAGACGAACCACTCACCGGTGTAGCCGAGGTTCTGGAACGCCTTGAGGTCCAGGCCGCTGCCCTGCGGCGTGGACGCGGGGACCGCCGTCATCCGGGAGTCCGCCTTGTCGAGCGTGACCCATGCGTCGTAGACGTCGTACGGCACCAGGTTCACCAGGGACGCCGCGCTGATCATGCCGACCTGTCCCGAGGGCAGGCCGCCCGCGGCGGTCACCCCGTTCGACCCCTGGGACTCGGACGCCTGGAGCGTGCCGGTGATCGTGACCTCGCCCTTCGGCGGCGCCGGGGCCTTCGTGGCGGACGCCGTGCCGGGCAGCCAGCCGCGCACCACGGGGAGCGCCTTGCCGGCGCCGTCGACCTTCAGGAGCGTCACGACGTAGAAGCCGGTGCGGTCGTCGACGTCGCGGTCAGGGACCAGGAACTGCTTGGCGTAGTGACCGGTCGCCGTGGTCCGCCTGCCGGAGGTTTCCTGGTCGACGGGCAGCAGGCCGGCGAGCGGCTCGGCGGCCGTCTTCTCGTTCGTCTCGATCTGCTCGGACGCGGACCGGTGGTCCTGCACCCGGTCCTCGAAACGGCTGAGCTGCCACGAACCCATGAAGATGCAGACGGGGATCGCGACGAGGACGAAGATGTTGATCCCCCACCAGCGGGGAGTCAGCAGGAACCGGTACACGCCTTCCACGGTACGGGTCCGATATAAGGACCCGTACCGCGGCCCCGCCCTGGACGCGGTCAGCTCGGCAAATGCCGCTTCGCGAAGTCCAGTTCGAGCGCGACCTGCTTGATGCGCTCCTCCACGACGAGCGAGCCGTGCCCGGCGTCGTACCGGTACACCTCGTGCACCGCGTCGCGGGCGGCGAGCCGGTCCACGTAGTGGTCGATCTGGCGGATCGGGCAGCGCGGGTCGTTCACCCCCGCCGAGATGTACACCGGGGCCTTCACGTCGTCGACGTAGGTGAGCGGCGAGGAGACGTGGAAGCGGTCGGGGACCTCCTCGGGGGAGCCGCCGAAGAGCGTGCGGTCCAGGGCCTTGAGGGCCTCCATCTCGTCCTCGTACGCGGTCACGTAGTCGGCGACCGGCACCGCGGCCAGGCCCACCGCCCACGCGCCGGGCTGCGTGCCCACGCCGAGCAGCGTCAGATAGCCGCCCCAGGAGCCGCCCGCCAGGACGAGCCGGTCCGGGTCGGCGAGGCCGGAGGCCACGGCCCACTCGCGGACGGCCGCGATGTCCTCCAGCTCGATCAGGCCGACCCGGTGCTTGAGGGCGTCGGTCCACTCCCGGCCGTACCCCGTCGAGCCCCGGTAGTTGACCCGGACCACCGCGAAGCCGTGGTCGACCCAGGCCGCCGGGCCGGCCGCGAAGGAGTCCGAGTCGTGCCAGGTGGGGCCGCCGTGGATCTCGAAGACGGTGGGCAGCGGGCCCGTCGCCCCGGCCGGCTTCTGGACGAGGGCGTGGACGCGGCCGCCGGGGCCCTCCACCCACACGTCCTCGACGGGCACGGACCCGGGCGCCTTCGCCCCCGGCGGGTCCAGCACGACGGCGCCGGTGGTCGAGCGGACGACCGGGGGCTCCGCGGCCGACGACCACAGGTACTCGATGCTGCCGTCGGGCCGGGCCGAGGCGCCGGAGACCGTGCCGAGCGGGGTGTCGACCTTGGTCAGCGCGCCCGTCGCGAACTCGTAGCGCCACAGGTCGCCGCGGGCCTCGAACTCGTGGGCGACCAGCAGCGCCGACCCGTCCGGGTACCACTCCGCCGACACGTCGCCCGGCAGGTCGAGGACCAGATCGGTCTCCGCGCCGGACGCGACGTCCCAGACCATCGGCTCCCAGCGGCCGCGCCGCTGGTGCCCGACGAGCAGCCGGGTGTCGCCCTCGACCGGGGCGAAGCCGAGGACCTCCAGGCCCAGCTCCTCCTCGCCGCCCTTCGTGTCGTCCAGCTCGGCGACCGTCGTCCCGTCCAGGCGGACCACGCGCAGCGCCGAGTGCATCGCGTCGCCGTGCTCGGTGTGCTCGATCGCGATCAGCGTGCCGTCGTGGCTGAGGTCGCCGACCCCGGCCGACTCCCGGTGCCGGTAGATCTCCGCGGGGGCGTCGGAGCCCGGCCGCACGACGTGGATCGTCGTGCCGTCGTCGTCCGTGGAGCGGCCGACGACCGCCGTGTGCCCGTCCCGGCCCAGGGCCAGCCCGGCCGGGTACGAGGGGTCGAGGCCGGGCACGGCCTCGACGTCCTCGCCGCCCGCGAAGGGCTGGCGCAGCCAGACCCCGAACTCGTCCCCGTCCTTGTCGCTGAACCACCAGATCCAGTCGCCGTCGGGGGAGAGCACGCCGTCCGTCGTCCCGTTCGCCCGGTCCGTCGCCTGGCGCTGCTCGCCGGTGGCCCTGTCCCATGCGTACAGCTCGTACGTCCCCGTCGCGTTCGACACGAACAGGGAGCGGTCCGGTGCGTCCTCCGCCCAGTCGGGCAGGGACACCCGCGGTGCCCGGAATCGCTTCTCCCAGTCGGGCACGGCCGGTGTCGTGCCCCGGTTGCTCTCAGTCATAGGCCCCATAGTGCCCGCCCGCACCGACAGCGGTCCGGCCGCCCCGGATGCCGATCCGCCGGGGCGGGCGCAGAGTGGAGTGGTCCGTCTTCCGGCACCCGAGGAGGAGTGACGGTCATGGCCAAGCACGCCAAGAACCCGCGCGAAGAGTCCCAGCGGGCCCGCAACGACGCGGCCCAGCAGCACGCGCAGCAGGCCAAGCGGAGCATCGACTCGATCGCGGCGAAGACCCGCGGCATGCAGCAGAAGGCGCAGGCCCGCAGGCAGGGCAACCGCTGACGCCGCACGTCAGGCGGTGGTGCGGCGTGACCCGGCCGGTCGTTTCGTCCGAGGGGAGCGGCCGGGCCCGCCTCAACAGGGCCTGGAACAGACCCTCGTAGGTGCTCCCGCTGCACTGCGCCTGCCTGTGCCGACGGCGGCGCGGCGGGTGTCGGATGAACAGCGCCGACACCGCTCATCCGGTCCGTCCCCGCATGCGGGGACGGTGTGGGGAATCTACGCCTCTGAGGCCCGCCCCGGAATACCCGGTGCATATATCTGTCACAGAGGGGGCCGCGCCGGGGCCGGCCCCAGCGTCGTCGTACCCGGCGCCGCCCGGTGGCCGAGGCCCGTGCGGTAGGTGTCGAGGGCCGCTTCGATGCGTCCGGTGCGCCGGTACAGGTCGCCGAGGAGTCGGCACAGGTCCGCCAAGTCGCCCGCGGCGCCCGCCCGTTCGAGCAGGCTGAGGGCCTGGACGTAGTGCTCCTCCGCCTCCTCCGCGGCGCCCAGCTCCTGCGCGATGAGGCCGAGGAGGCGGTGCGCGCCGGCCGCGTGCACGGCGCCGCGGTCGGGCCCGATGGACCCCAGCAGTGACCGCAGCAGTGCGGCGGCCTCCTGCGCGCGGCCCAGCCGGCGCAGGACGTCCGCGAGCTCGACCTCGACCTGCTGCGTGTACAGGGCGGCCCGCTTGGCGGAGAGCATGTCGCGCGCCGTCCGCAGCTCGGTCTCCGCGTCGGCGAGCCGCCCGGCCTGCGCGTGGACGTAGCCGCGCATCCAGTGGCAGTGCGCCAATTCCGTGCGGATCTGGAGGTGTTGGTAGAGCTCGGCCGCCTTCGCGAGCGAGGCGTCGGCCTCCGCCACCCGGCCCTCGGCGAGCAGGGTGCGCGCCACCGACCGGTGCATCTGGGCGACCAGCGCCGGGTCCGCGACGCGCGGCGCGAGCGCGAGCGCCAGCTCGGCGGCCTGCGCGGCGCGCGCGTGGGCGCCCATGTCCATGTAGGGGGCGATGGACGCGGTGTACAGCAGCACGAGCGCGTCCGGGTCGTGCAGGCCGCCGGTGTTGAGCTCGTCGAGCGCGGTCTCCAGCAGGTAGCAGGCGTACCGCAGGGATCCCGACAGGTAGTGGGCCACGGCCCGGGCGCGGATCACCGGGGCCCGCTGGGGGAGCGGCGCGCCCGCCTCGACGAGCAGCGCGTCGGCCCTGTCGAAGTGCTCCCGGGCCACGGGCAGTTCGCCGGTCTCCAGGGCGCACTCGCCCAGGCCCAGTTCGGCCGCGGCCCGCTCCGCGCCGAGCCCGAGCCGCTCCGCCTCCGCGGCCAGCTCGGCGTAGAGCAGCGCCGCTTCGGCGGCCGCGCCGGTGGCGAGGGAGCGCTGCGCCTCGGTGAGCCGGAGCCGGACGTCCGTGGCCAGGCGGGCGGGGCGGCCGGTGGCCAGCTCCTCGTAGGAGACGCCGAGCCGTTCGGCGATGTGCCGCAGGGCCGCCTCGGAGGGCCGTACCCGGCCCGCCTCCAGCGTCGAGATGTACGCCGGGGTGTAGGCGGGCTCGGCCACCTGGCGCTGGGTGAGGCCGCGTTCGGTGCGCAGTCGCAGGACGCGGCGTCCGACGGGCTCCGCGGATCCGTCCGGTGGTTCGTCTGGCATGGCGCGGGGTGCCGCCTTTCGCACGGGGTCCCAAAATCTTCACCTCTTGCCCCGTGTCCCGCCAACCCCCTAGGTTGTGCGACGAGTTAAGGCAAGTTAAGTCCGCTTAACCGTCAACTTACTGCGAGGTACCCGTGCGCGTCCGCACACCCTTGTTCACCGCCATAGCCGCGGGCTCCCTCGCGATCGCCGCACTCGGCGCCGCGGGCTCCGCGACCCACGCGGCCGCCGACGAGGGCAGGCGCACGGTCGAGTACTTCCCCGACTCCCGCGGCGAGGGCCGGCACACCCAGGTGCCCGCCGCCGTACCGGCGAAGATCGCCCGCGCCAAGGAGGCCCCGGCGAAGACGCCCGGCGCCACCATCGTCACCCCGCTCCAGCGGACCGGCCCCTCCGACGGCCGCCTCGACCTGGTGATCATCGGCGACGGCTACACCGCGGACCAGCAGGCCGACTTCCAGGCGGACGCCCGGTCCAAGCTGGACGCGATCTTCGCCATCGAGCCGTACAAGAGCTACCAGGGCCTCTTCAACTTCTGGCTGGTGGACGCCGTCTCGAACGAATCGGGCGTCTCCGGCGACCCGACCGAGGACGTCGTCAAGGACACCGCCGTCAGCAGCTACTTCTTCTGCGACGACATCGAGCGGCTGGTCTGCGTCGACGAGAAGAAGGTCGACGCGTACGCCCAGCAGGCCCCGGACTCCGACATCGTCTTCGTCGTCTCGAACTCCACCAAGTACGGCGGCGCGGGCTACAGCGGACTGACCTCCACCGCCGGACACACGGGCATCGCCACCATGTCGTCCGACAACGACCGCTCGTACCTGATAGGCGCCCACGAACTCGGCCACTCCATAGGCCTGTTGGCGGACGAGTACCAGTACGCGGGCTACGGCACCTACCCGGGCCCCGAGCCCGTCGAGCCCAACACGACGCAGCAGACCGCCGAGGGCATGCTGAACACGAAGACCAAGTGGTACCGCTGGCTCGGCGAGAGCGACCCGTCGGGCGGCACCGTCGGCGCGTACGAGGGCGGCGGCTACTACGAGTACGGCATCTACCGGCCCACCCAGAACAACATCATGCGGGCCCTGGACACCGACAAGTTCAACCTCCCCGGCCGGGAGGCGATGATCGCCGGCTTCTACCGCGACGCCGACCTGCTCACCGCCCGCACCGCCACGAACCGCACCCTGCGCGCGACCGACGTGCTCCGCGTCGACCTCGCGCCGCTGAGCCGCGACGGGCTGTCCGACGTGTCCGTGTCCTGGTCCGTGGACGGCGTCGAGGTGCCGTCCGCGCAGGGCCGGAAGGTCCTGAACGCCACGGCGCTGGGGGTCAGGAAGGGCACGCACAAGGTGACCGCGACGGCCGTCGACCGCAGCGCGGCGCTGCGCGACCCGGCGATCCGCGAGGCGGCCTCGAACAGCGTGACGTGGACGGTCTCCCGCTAGGGCCCGCCCGCTACGTCGTCGACGTGACCACGAAGACCACCGCGGTCACCGCGAACAGCAGCAGACACGTCACGGGCCAGTACAGCAGCCGGGCCGCGGTGTTGCCCCGCCAGTCCACGAGGCGGATCCGTCTCTCCGCGGTGTGCTCCACCGCGTTCAGCGCCACCAGGCCGATGACCAGGTACAGGATGAAGTAGAAGTACTCGGCGTAGACCACGCCGCCGGACCCTGTGTCGGACCGCAGCGAGCTGTGCTGCACCGACACCACCAGCATCATCGAGCCGCAGAACCCGATCACGGCCCAGGTGCTGAAGCCGGACAGCGAGCGCCGGTCGGAGTCCTTCGTGACCACGAACAGGGAGGCGAAGACCAGCATCGCGATCACGGCGAGCGGGACCAGCCGGTTGAGCAGCGGGCTGAGGAACGCGCGGGTCACGCCGATCGAGTACGTGAGCTGCGGGATCTTGTTGTCGACCGCGAGGCCGGGGCGCCCGTAGTTGGTGTGCGCGGTGCCGTGCCCGACGCTGAACGTGGAGAACTGCTGCTGCCAGTCGCCGCTGACCAGGTCGTGGTAGACGCCGTAGCCGTCGTGGGTCTGCCACGGCGGGTACGCGGCGAAGTCCGGGACCAGGGTGTTCACCGCGGAGTGCTGGGGCCACATCGTCAGCCACACCACCTGGCGGTCCAGCGGGTAGTTGCTGTAGTCGAAGTACTCCCGGACCGTGGTGTTCAGCTTCCAGCCGACGACTTCCTTGCCGCCCGGCGCCGGGTCCCGGTAGATCTCCTCGCCGACGCCGCCCTCGACCGCGTTCGGCAGGTCGATCTCCGCGTCCTCGGCGTGGTCCTTGGGCAGCCGCTGCCAGATGTAGCCGGTGAGCTTCACGTTGTTGCTGCTCGTGTACTGCATCGTCTCGATCATCACGCCGGTCGGGATCGCCGTACGGCCGGCCGCGAGACCCTGCTGGACCAGCGCCTTCTCGGCCTGCGCCGACGTGGACACGGCCGTGCCGGGGATCGAGTGCAGCTGGTCGTCGACGGACACGCACACCCAGATCAGCACCGTGGCGGCCAGGCACACCAGGCTGACGATGCCGCTCATCAGGGCGAGCGAGCGGGGCCGGTCGGCCGTCGGCCACAGCAGCGCGGCCGCGAGCAGGCACAGGCCCGCGACGCCGCACAGCAGGGCCAGGGTCGAGCGCAGCCCCGTCCCCAGGAGGTCCTGCATGGGGTGGTCCATGGTCGCCGTCGAGACGACGGCGACCACGAGGAGCACCACGGCCAGCACGGCCACGACGGTCCTGGGCCGCCCCCAGGAGGGTCGGCCACCGGGCGGTTCGTGGGTCATCGCTCTCCCGGACACGATCGGTTGCACGGTCGGCGGACAGGCGGTTCCCAGCATCCGGTGCCCGCACGGAACGCGCACGTCGGGACGGTCCCGAGTGGCAGGTCAGCGGGGTGCGGGTGAGGCTGACTGGGTGACCCGGGGGCGGCGACGGGAGGCATGAGGGATGTTCGCAGCACTCGGTCGGTTCGTGGTCCGCAGGCCCTGGTGGGTGATCCTCGGCTGGGTCGTGGTGGCCGCGGCGGTGATCTCGCTCGCGCCGAAGCTGACGTCCAGCAGCGACGAGGCCAGCTTCCTGCCCGACACCTACGAGTCCATCAAGGCGTCCGACATCCAGGAGTCGGAGTTCCCGCAGCAGCAGAACATCGGCGCGGTCATCGTCTTCCAGCGCTCCGACGGCGAGCGGCTGACCGTCGCGGACTCGGCCGACGTGGTGCGCGTGTCGCGGGAGCTGGCGGCCAAGGACATTCCGAAGGTGGAGGCCGTCGTCCCCGGCAAGCCGTCGCCCAACGGCCTGGTCCAGACGTCGATGGTCGCCATGCCCAAGCTCACCGACCCCGCCGACACCTCCGAGCAGGACGCGGTCAAGACGCTCCGCACCGACCTCCAGCAGGAGGTCGAGGGCACGGACCTGAAGGCCGGCATCACCGGATCCGCGGCGACCGCGCTCGACGAGTCGGAGGCGTCCGAGCGGGCCGGCCTGCTCGTCGGCGTCGGCACGATCGTCATCATCGTCGTGCTGCTCCTGATCATCTTCCGCAGCCCGATCATCGCGCTGCTCCCCGTCGTCCTGATCGGCCTCATCTCCCCGCTGGCCACCGGCCTGATCGCGTCCGCCAACAAGGCGTTCGACATGAAGGCGGACTCGTCGATCCAGGAACTCCTCACCGTCGTCCTGTTCGGCGTCGGCACGGACTACATCCTGTTCCTGCTCTTCCGGTACCGGGAGGCACTACGGGCGGGCGAGGATCCCAAACAGGGCATGGTGCACGCCGTGGAACGGGTCGGCGAAGCCATCACCTCGGCGGCCGGCGCGGTCATCGTCGCCTTCGCGGCGCTGGCGCTCTCCACGCTCGGCATGCTCAAGTCGATGGGCCCGGCGCTCGCCATCGCCGTGTTCGTGACGCTGTGCGCGGGCCTGACCCTGGTCCCCGCGGTCGTCTCGCTCCTCGGCACCAAGGTCTTCTGGCCGTCCAGGTCCTGGCAGCGCGAGCCGCAGGGCACCGGCTTCGCCCGGCTGGGCGGGGCCATCGCCCGCCGCCCCGCCGTCTGGGCCGTGCTGTCGGCGCTCGTCATGGCCGTCCTCGCCCTCGGCGCCCTCGGCTACCGGGCCAACTTCGACCTCGCGACGTCCTCGCTGCCCAGGACGAAGGAGTCGATGGTCGCGCTGGAGAGCCTGGAGAAGGGCTTCCCCGCGGGCACCACCGACCCGACGAGCGTGTATCTGACCTCGACGTCGGAGACGCCCCTGACCCCGCGGCAGACGGCCGCGTTCCGCGCGTCCCTCGCGGACGTCGACGGGGTCGGCACGGTCGGCGCCGCCACGCTCAGCACGAACGGCACCGCCGCGGCGTACAGCGTCGTCCTGGACGATCCGCCGGCCTCCGAGGCGGCGATGGCCACCGTCAAGGACGACCTGCGCCCGGCCGCCCACTCGGCCGCCCCCGAGGGCACCGAAGCGGCGGTCGGCGGGATCACCGCGGTCTACGTCGACATCAACAAGGCGGTCGACCGCGACTACTCGGTGGTCTTCCCCGTCGCCGCGCTCTGCATCATGGTCATCCTCGGCCTGCTGCTGCGCAGCCTGGTCGCGCCCTGGTACCTGATGGTGTCGGTGGCGCTCGGCTTCGGCGCGACGCTCGGCGCGACGTCGTTCCTCTTCACCCGGATCGGCAGCCAGCCGGGCCTGATGTTCATGCTGCCGGTGATCATGTACTTGTTCGTGGTCGCGCTCGGCACGGACTACAACATCCTGATGGTGTCCCGGCTCCGCGAGGAGGCCAGGGCCGGGCGGGATCCGCACGACGCGGCGGGTACGGCGGTGCGGCACTCGGGCCCGACGATCGCCTCGGCGGGCGTGATCCTCGCGGGTACGTTCGCCACGCTGATGCTGGCCGGCAACTCCACGCTCTCCCAGATGGGGTTCGCGCTCTCCTTCGGCATCGTGATCGCGGCGTTCGTGATGGCGATGGTCTTCACCCCCGCCCTGACGGCCCTCATCGGCCACGCGGCCTGGTGGCCCGGCCACGGCGACCGCAAGCCTCCGGCGGAGTAGGGGCGTTCGTGCGCGGGTGCGTGGGGCTGGTCGCGCAGTTCCCCGCGCCCCTGAAGGCATGCGCTGGCGCGCAGCCTTCCCCCGTCGGGGAGATGTCGCACCGAAGGTGCGCATCTCAGGGGCGCGGGGAACTGCGCGAGAAGCCCCACCGGCCCGCACCCGCCGACGAACCCGGAACCCGCAACGGCGGAACGGCGACCCCGGACTACCGCAGCCCGTGCCGACGAGCCACCATGCGCTCACTCGCCCCCCGCGTCAGCACCCGCCGCAGAGCGAAGACGAACGGCGCCCCGCTCCCCACCGCGTAGAACGGCCGCAGCCGCCCCGCCTCGATCGCCACGACCACCTTCGCCGCGACCTTCTCGGCAGAGATCCCCTTCGCCTCATTGGAGTTGAGCGCCGCGAGCATCGTGTCGTAGGCACTCCGGAAGGGCGAGTCGGCGGCCACGTACTGCGTGCGCCGCTCACTGATCCCGGTGGCGATGGACCCCGGCTCCACCGTCGTGATGCCGACCCCGTACGGCGCGTACTCCCGCCGCGCCGCACTCGCGAACCCCTTGATCGCCGCCTTCGACGCGACGTACGACGACCGGTACGCGAGCGGGAAGCTGGCCAGCATCGACCCGATCATCACCACCCGCCCGCGCCCCCGCGCCCGCATCCCCGGCAGCACCAGCTGACTCAGCCGCACCGCCCCGAACACGTTCAGCTGGAACAGCCGCCGGATCGCGTCCATCGGCAGCTCCTCGAACGGCCCGCTCTGCGACTCGCCCGCGTTGTTCACGAGCACGTCCACCTCGCCCGCCGCCGCGGCACACGCCTCGATGCTCGCCTCGTCGGACAGGTCGAGCGCGAGGTACGTCACCCCGGCCACCGGCGCGTTGACCTTCTCCGGGTTCCGGCTCGTGCCGTACACCCGGTACCCGCGCCGCACCAGCGCCGCCGCCACGGCGGCCCCGATCCCCGAGGAGGCGCCGGTGACCAGCGCCGTGCCCGTCACGCCAGGCTCCTGGCGAGCGCGCGGCCCGCGGCCCGGCCGGAGAAGATGCAGCCGCCGAGGAAGGTGCCCTCCAGGGCGTTGTAGCCGTGCACGCCGCCGCCGCCGAACCCGGCTACCTCCCCGGCCGCGTAGAGCCCGTCGAAGACCGAACCGTCGGACCGCACGACCTGCGAGTCGAGCGTGGTCTCCAGACCGCCGAGCGTCTTGCGCGTCAGCACGTGCAGCCGCACGGCGATCAGCGGGCCCTGCGCCGGGTCGAGCAGCCGGTGCGGCTTGGCGACGCGGGTGAGGCGGTCGGGGAAGTACGACCGGGCGTTGCGCACGGCCATCAGCTGCATGTCCTTGGAGTAGCCGTTCTCGATCTCCCGGTCACGGGCGACGATCTCGCGCTCGACCTGCTCGTAGGAGAGCGGGGTGTCGGGCGTCAGCTTGTTCATCCCGGCGACGAGGTCGCGCAGGGTGCGCCGGACGACGAAGTCCTCGCCCCGGTCGAGGAACGCCTGGATCGGGCCCGGCGCGCCCTTCTTCACCCGCTGGAGCACCAGCTTCAGGTCCTTGCCGGTGATGTCGGG
Source organism: Streptomyces sp. KL116D (assembly GCF_030766975.1). Taxonomy (NCBI): domain Bacteria; kingdom Bacillati; phylum Actinomycetota; class Actinomycetes; order Kitasatosporales; family Streptomycetaceae; genus Streptomyces; species Streptomyces sp. KL116D. Next base: position 176,662 of record NZ_JASERH010000126.1, read on the forward strand.
GTTCTGCTCGCTGCCGGAGAGCGCGAACTCCTTCTCCACGATGGCCCGGGTCAGCACGAACCACGTGTGGTCGTGCCCGCCCGCGGTGATGTGCTTCAGCGTGGCGAGGGTGTCGTGGCCGGGGAACAGCGGCGCGGGCAGCCGCCTGCCCTCGGCGTCCAGCCACAGCGACGACGGGCCGGGGATGATCCGGATGCCGTGGCCCGGCCAGATCGGGTCCCAGTTCTTGAGGCCCTCCGTGTAGTGCCACATGCGGTCGCGGTTGACGACGGAGGCGCCCGCGCCCTCGGTGATCTCGATCATCCGCCCGTCGACGTACGCGGGCACGCCCGTGACCATCGACCCGGGAGCGGCGCCCATCCGGTCGACGGGCCAGTTCTTCCTGACCAGTTCGTGGTTGCCGCCGATCCCGCCGGACGTGACGACGACGGCCTGCGCCCGCAGTTCGAAGTCGCCGACGGTCTCGCGCGAGGAGGCGACGCCGCGGGCCTCGTCCGACGGCGCGAGGAGCGAGCCGCGCACGCCGACCGCGGCCCCGTCCTCGACGATCAACTCGTCCACCTGGTGGCGGTACTTGAACGTGACGAGCCCGCGCGAGGCGGCCTCCAGGACGGGCTCGCGGAAGACGCGCACGACCTCCGGGCCCGTGCCCCACGTGATGTGGAAGCGCGGCACGGAGTTCCCGTGCCCGGTCGCGGTCCCCGAGCCGCGCTCGGCCCACCCCACGTTCGGGGTGACCTTCAGCCCGAGCCCGTACAGGTAGTCGCGCTTCTCGCCGGCCGCGAACTGCACGTACGCCTCGGCCCACTTGCGCGGCCAGCGGTCCTCGGTCTCGCGGTCGAAGCCGGCGGAGCCGAGCCAGTCGGCGAGGGCCAGCTCGTAGCTGTCCTTGATGCCCATCCGCCGCTGCTCGGGGCTGTCGACGAGGAAGAGACCGCCGAGCGACCAGAACGCCTGGCCCCCGAGGTTCGCCTCGTTCTCCTGGTCGACGAGCACCACTCGCCTGCCCGCGCGGGTGAGTTCGTACGTGGCGACGAGCCCGGCGAGCCCGGCCCCCACGACGATGACATCGGCACTGGCGTCACTCACGAGATCTCCCTCGGTGTGCTGTAGGCGCTGAGTACGTTCATGAAGAGGGCCTGCCGGCGCGTCCGGGCGCCCTCGTCCTCGGGCTGGAGCAGTACCTGCACGGCGGTCCCGTCGTGCACGGCCACCAGCGCGTCGCCCAGCGCGCGCTCGTCGGTGACCTGCCGCCCGAGCCGCCCCAGGGCGGTCACGAACACCGGCAGGATCGCGTCCCTGATCGCTTCCTCGCGGGCCGCCACCACCCGGCGCAGGCCCGGGGTGCGCAGCGCGTGCGCGGTGAACTCGGCGGTGATGCGGTACCAGGCGTCGTCCACGGGCGTCGCGTCGATCGCGGCCCGTACGGCGGCCTCGGGGTCGTCCGGATCGATACCGGCGAGAGCATCCCGCACATCGTCGAGCATCCGCGCCGAGCGCTCCTCCCACAAGGCGAGAAACAGCTCGTCCAGGGAGGAGAAGTTCGAGTAGAAAGCGCCGCGCGTGAACCCGGCGCGGTCGCAGACCTGCTCGACGGTGGAGCGGCCGAAGCCCTCCTCGGCGAACACGTGCAGGGCCGCGTCGAGCAGCCGCTGGCGGGTGCGCGCCCGCCTCTTGGTGACGGTGGCCGCCATCCTCGCCTCCCCGGTCGGATACAGGAACGTATTCGATACATTCCTGTATCCACAAGGGGTGTGCGGCTCAGCCGACCGGTCAGGCGAAGATCTCCACGAACGACCACACGGCGAGCGCCAGCATGCACACGCCACCGATGCGCTGCACGGTCTTCAGCGGCACCTTCTTGGCGATGAAACGGCCCGCGACCAGGGCGAGTCCGGAGACCGAGATCAGCGCGAGGAACGAGCCGATGGCGGTCGACCAGGAGCCGTTGGTGGCGGCCAGGTTGGCGGTGGTGATCTGGGTGAGGTCGCCCCACTCACCGATGAAGACGGCCATGAAGGCGGTGCCGAACACCGGCCAGAAACCGGTGACGATCTTGGCGCCCGCCGCGTCCTCGTCCCCGTCGTCGTCCCCGCCGCGCAGCAGCATGAAGGCGCCGAACAGGAACAGCAGCCCGGAGACCAGCTTCACGATCCAGCCCGGCAGCAGACCGAGCAGGGAGCCGGCGCCGACGGCGATCGCGACGTGCACCGCGAACGCCGCGGACGTGCCGAACCACACGTAGAGGGGCTTCATCCGGGTGCCCATGGCCAGGGAGGCGAACATGGTCTTGTCCGGGAGTTCGGCGAGGAAGATCAGGCCGAAGGCGGTGACGATCGCCACGGGATCGAGATGCATCGGGGGTCTCTCTGTACGGGCCGTAGCCGGACCCGAGTACCCGCCCGCTCCGGGGACCACTCGACCCGGCAGCGGCACATGGGCAGGCTGCCTGGTCGAAGGTCTCGCCCGCCCACGCCGTCTCCGGCCGGGCCCGGCCACCGGGAACCCGGGGGTTCCAGTGTGTCGACGACCGGTTCGCGGGGCTACTCCCCTTCGCTTGCGTGTTCCAGGGTAGCAGCGGGCAGCACGAAGCCCTTCTGGCCGGCGAGGTCCCCGATCACCCACCACTGGGCCGGAGCCGACTTGTAGCCCCAGGAAATGACGACCTGGCCGCTGCCCCCGGGGCCGTAGCTGCCGCCGGCCGACACCCACACGCGCCGGTCGTACGGCTTCAGCTTCCGGCCCGCGTACCGCTCGGGACCGGAGACATCGAGCGTGCGGATCTCGCCGCCGGGCCCGTCGTCCGTGCCGCGCAGCACCACGACGCCCCTCAGGTCAGCGGGCATGATCGCATCGAGGTCCGAGGCGTACTGGGTGATCAGCTCGGCCTTCCCGTCGTCGTCCAGATCGGCCGCGGCCAGCCGCAGGCCGAGCCCGTCGGAGCCCGGGACGGCGCGGGTGGCCGGCTCGTCGAACGAGCCGCGGGCGCCGTGGGCCACGACGATCGGGGCGAGGTCGACCCGCCCGCCGCCGCCGTCGTCCTCGGTGTTGCGGCTGCCGTCGTCACCGACGGCGAGGTCGTCCAGGCCGTCGCCGTCGAAGTCACCGGCGGTGACGGCGGAGCCGAGGGGCAGTGTGTGCTCGGCGGCCGGGAAGCGGCCGCCGGCCTGCCGGGCCCCGAACATGAGCACGGACCTCACCTGTTCGCCGTCCGAGTCGGGGGTGGCGACCAGGTCGGTGGCGGCGTCGCCGTTCACATCGGCGGCGATGAGCCTGCTGACGTTGCCGTAGCTGCCGGGCGGCAGCTGGTACGAGGTGTCGGTGCGGGCCGCCGCGCCGTCGCGGCCGAACGGTCCGTAGCGGACCTCGATGCGGCGGGACGAGCCCTCCGCGTCGTCGACCGCCCGGAGCGCCAGGTCCGTGTGGCCGTCGCCGTCGAAGTCGCCCGCCGTGACGGCGGCGCTGAGGAAGTCCCGGCCGCCGGGCTCGGGCAGCGGGGTGGCGGCGGCCGCCGGGTCCGGGCCGCCGGGGCCGCCCCAGACGATGCCGGGCGCGGTGCGGGGCGTGACGACGAGGTCCGCGTAGCCGTCGCCGTCCAGGTCACCGGTGCTGCGGGGGGCCGGGCCCGCGTCGGTGAAGACGGTCCGGGTGGCCGGGTCGAGGCCGTCCTTCGAGCCGTAGACCACGGCGAACGCCCCCATGCCGTTCTGCCCGGTCGACAGCAGCAGGTCGCCGTACCCGTCGCCGTTCAGGTCGGAGCCCAGCTTGCTGCCGTCGCCGCGGGGGACGGGCGCGGTGGCGCCCTTCCAGACGGGGAGCGCGGCGGGCGACGCGGTGGGTTTTCCGCTGGGGCGGGCGTCGCCGCCCCCGCCGCTCTCGGCCCCGCAGCCGGTGACCAGCGCACCGCAGCACAACAGCCCGGCGGTGGCGACGGCGGCGCGGGGAACGGCTCGGCCCAAGAGGATCATGGCCCCACCCCACACCGGCCGCCGCCCCGTGACCAGCTCCGCCCGTGCTTCGTACCGGGACCGTTACCCGGCCGGGAGCTCAGCGGCCGACCGGGTTCTCCCGCTCGACGCGGGACAGCTTCTCCGGGTTGCGGACGGCGTACAGGCCGGTGATCAGGCCGTCGTCGATGCGCATCGCGATGACGGTGTCGACCTCGCCGCCCCGGCGGACGAGCAGCGCCGGGTCGCCGTTGATCAGCGTCGGGTGCAGCGTCGTCGAGGCGATGTTGCCCAGCACCTCCGCCACGAGCCCGGCTCCCACGACGGGTGCGAGCGCCGCCCGGACGACCCCGCCGCCGTCGGTCAGCAGCACGACGTCCGGCGCGAGGACGTCCAGCAGTCCCTGCAGGTCGCCGGTCTCGACCGCGCCGCGGAACGCCGCCACGGTGCGCCGGTTCTCGGCGGCGGACACCGACCCGCGCGGGCGGCGCGCGGCGACGTGGGCGCGCGCCCGGTGGGCGATCTGGCGCACGGCGGCCTGGGTCTTGTCGACGGCCTCGGCGATCTCCGCGTAGTCGAGCGCGAACACCTCGCGCAGCACGAACACGGCCCGCTCGGCCGGCGCCAGCGTCTCCAGGACCAGCAGCATCGCCATCGAGACGCTGTCCGCCAGCTCGACGTCCTCGGCGACGTCCGGCGAGGTCAGCAGCGGTTCGGGCAGCCAGGGCCCGACGTAGGACTCCTTGCGGCGGCCGAGCGTGCGCAGGTGCATCAGCGCCTGCCGGGTGACGATCCTGACCAGGTACGCGCGCTGCTCCCGCACCGCGGCGTGGTCGACGCCCACCCAGCGCAGCCAGGCCTCCTGGAGGACGTCCTCGGCGTCGGCGGCCGAGCCGAGCATCTCGTAGGCGACGGTGAACAGCAGATTGCGGTGGGCGACGAACGCCTCGGTCGGTGTCCGTCCGGTCCCGTCGGTCATGTCCGGTCAGCTCCTGCCTGCTCGCCCTGCCCTGCGCGGTCGCACACGAGATGCCGCCCGCCCCCGTCCTGTGACACCCGCCCGCGGTGGCGTACGTCACACGGCAGCCCGGTCACAGGACCGCGCCCACCGGCATCTCGTGTTCGTCAGTCACCCACCACCGAGCACGACCTGCCCCGAGGAGGGCCGCATCATGACTGTGGAACCCCGTTTCAACCTGCTCGCCGACAGCCCGACCGCCGCGAAGATCGCCAAGCGCTTCTACAACGTCTCGCTGGCGCTGGACGACTCCGATCTCCCGAAGTCCCTGCGGGAACTGGTGGAGTTGAGGGTCGGCCAGCTCAACGGCTGCGGCTTCTGCGTGGACATCCACACCAAGGAGGCCGCGGCCGCGGGCGAGAGCGCGCTGCGCATCAACCTGGTGGCGGCCTGGCGCCACACCACCGTCTTCACGGCGGCCGAGCGGGCCGCACTGGCGCTCGCCGAGGAGGGCACCCGCCTCGGCGACCACGGCGTCTCCGACGAGACCTGGGCCGAGGTCCGCAAGCACTTCGACGACGACCGGACCGGGGCGCTGGTCTGCCTGGTCTCCCTGATCAACGCGGCCACCCGGATGAACGTGATCGTCCACAACCCCGGGGGTTCGTACGAGCCGGGGATGTTCGCGGCCTGACGAGCCGGTGATCGAACCCGATAGCGTCCCTCCCCGTACGTGAACGTGACGGCCGGGGAGGGACGTTGACGAGTACGACGAGCAGCGGCAATGGGCACGAGGGACTGTGTCCGGTCGTGATGCTGCTGCCACAGGGACCGGTGAACGACGCGGGGGCGGCCCTGGCCGCCGCCCGCGACCGGCTCGCCGGTCTGCAACCGGGCGGACTGCGGTGGACGGGGATCGGGCAGGTGCTGCGCCACCTGTTCACGCACGGGTACGAGGAGCGGCCCCCCACCGCCGCGCTGATAGCGGAGCTGATGCCGGACGTGCGGGACACGGCCGAGGCCCAGCTCGCCGGCTACCGCGCCGACTGGACCACCGACCCCACGGCCCGCGCCTGGGCCCCGCTCGGCCACACCGACCACCCCGAGCAGGGCCGCACGGCCACCTTGATCGCACTGGCGCTGCTCGACCCGGCGGCGCACGGGGCGGCCGCGCGGGAGGCGTTCCGCACGGCGGGCGCGCTCGCGGTCGGGCTCTGCGCCGCCGGGTACGCGCTGCTCGGCCCGGCGGAGCGCGCCGAGGCCGTCGACCGGCTGCGCACGGTGGCCGCGACCGACCGCGGCGGCGCGGCCCTCACCCTCGTACGGGCGCTGCTCGCGCTGGGCTGCGACGCGGAGACCGCCGACGTCGTACGGGACCTGGCGGACCGCGGCGTCCCGGTCCGGCTGCCGGCCGACGCACTGACGGCGGCGCCCGCCCGGGCCCGGGCGGCCCTCGTCGACAGCGCGCTGCGCGACCTGCTCGCCGACCCGGCCCGCAACCTCGCGGACCTGGACCGGACGGCCGACGACGTCGTGTCGGAGGTGCTGGCCTGCGGCCCCGACCACCACGACCAAGTCCGCGACGCCCTGCGGACGTTGGTCTCCGACGCCACCCGCACCCCCGACCTCCGCTGGCGTGCCGCCACCCGCCTCGCCCGCGTCTCCCCGGACGAGGAAGCGGCGGCGTACGCCTATCTGGAGGGCGTGGGGGTGCCCGGCACCCGAAGACCGGGCCCGTAGCGGCCGGACCCCGCCGGCCCGGTACGGTCCGGCGGGCCGGACGGGGCCCACACAGAAACAGGTGAGGCGCCTACCGAATCCGGTAGGCGCCTCACCTGCTGTTCTGGCTGTCGGGGTGGCGGGATTTGAACCCACGACCTCTTCGTCCCGAACGAAGCGCGCTGCCAAGCTGCGCTACACCCCGATGTCGTTGCTCCGCTCTCTGCTGTTCTGCAGGTCGCGGCGACATCGATTACTTTAGCGGACCGGCGGCCTGAGACGAAATCCGGTTTTCGGGGGCCCGGATCCCGGGCCCGGTCCGGCGGGGCGGGGCCGCTTCCGGGAGGGGCTACTTGCGGGGCTGTGCCGGTGTCAGCGTCAGCAGGCTCGCCTCCGGCGGGCAGGCGAAGCGGACCGGCGTGTAGCGGTTCGTGCCGCAGCCCGCCGAGACGTGGAGGTACGAGGTGCGGCCCGCCGCCTCGTGCGTGGACAGGCCCTTCACGCGGTCCGTGTCCAGGTCGCAGTTGGTGACGAGGGCGCCGTAGAAGGGGATGCAGAGCTGGCCGCCGTGGGTGTGCCCGGCGAGGATCAGCGGATAGCCGTCGGAGGCGAAGGCGTCCAGGGCGCGCAGGTAGGGGGCGTGGACCACGCCCATCGAGAAGTCGGGGCCGGACAGCGGGCCGCCCGCCACCTCCGCGTACCGGTCGCGCTTGATGTGCGGGTCGTCCAGGCCGGTGAGGCCGATCTCGACGCCGGCCACCTTGAGCGTGCCGCGGGTGTTGGTGAGGTTGAGCCAGCCCGCCTCGTCGAAGCCGTCGCGCAGCCCCTCCCACGGGTTGCGGGGGACGCCGACGGCCGGTCCCTGGCCGTTCAGGCCGTGCTTGCCGGAGACCTTCTCCAGCAGATACCGGCCGGGGTTGCGGAACTTGGGGCCGTAGTAGTCGTTCGAGCCGAAGACGTACGCGCCGGGGAACTCCATCAGCGGGCCGAGCGCGTCGAGCACCTCGGGGACGCCCTCCGGGTCGGAGAGGTTGTCGCCCGTGTTGATGACGAAGTCGGGGCGCAGTCCGGCGAGCGAGCGCAGCCAGCGCTGCTTCTTGCGCTGGCCGCCGACCATGTGGATGTCGGAGACCTGGAGGATGCGCAGCGGGCGCATGCCCGCGGGCAGGACCGGGACCGTCACCCGTCGCAGTCGGAAGGAGCGGGCCTCGAAGCCCGCCGCGTAGGCCACTCCGGCGGCGCCCGCCGCCATCACTCCGGCCGTCACCTTCAGGGGAATCCCGTATCGCGCGCGCATGGGCCCATCGTGTCAGACGGGCCGGGCCCCGGAAATCGGCGGGCGCCGCCACCCCGGCACCTGCGACAATCAAGTCATGACCACGCTCAAGTCCAAGCTGCAGGACGACCTCAACGCCGCGATCAAGGGGCGCGACGCGCTGCGCTCCTCGACGCTCCGGATGACCCTCGCCGCGATCACCACTCAGGAGGTCGCGGGCAAGGAGAAGCGCGAGCTCTCCGATGACGAGGTGCAGGCGGTGATCGTCAAGGAGGCGAAGAAGCGCCGCGAGGCGGCCGAGGCCTTCGAGAAGGGCGGGCGCGCCGAGTCCGCCGCCCAGGAGAAGGCGGAGGGCGAGGTGCTCGCCGAGTACCTGCCGCAGCAGCTGACCGACGCCGAGCTGGAGCAGATCGTCGCGCAGGCCGTCGAGGAGGCCAGGGCGGCGGGTGCCGAGGGCGGCAAGGCCATGGGCCAGGTCATGAAGATCGTGAAGCCCAAGGTCGCGGACCGTGCCGACGGCGGCCGGGTCGCCGCGACGGTGAAGCGCCTGCTCGCGGGCTGAGACCGGGCACCCGGCGGACACATCCGTCGGGTACGTGAAAGGGGCGCTCCCCGCCGGGGAGCGCCCCTTTCGCATGGTTCACGTGCGCGGGGAGGGTCAGCGGCCCCAGCCGCCGCCGTTCCCGTTCCCGTTGTTGCCGCCGATCAGGTCCGGCGGGATCGAGATGCCGGGCAGCGGGTCGTCGCCCCCGTCGCCTCCGTCGCCGCCGTCGTCACCGGGCTTGCCGTCGTCGCGGCCCTTGTCCCGGCCCTTGTCCTTGTCCTTGTCCTTCTTGTCGGGGTTGGGGATGTCGACCAGGTTGAAGCCGGGCGCGGGCTTGCCGGCCAGGGCGCCGGTCATGGCGCTGCGCCAGATCGGGCCCGGGGTGTCGGCGCCGTAGACCTTGTCGTGGAACCGGCCGCCGATGGGGATGTTCACCATCTCGACGTTCTGCTGCGGGCTGCCGACCCAGACGGCACCGGACAGGTTCGGCGTGTAGCCGACGAACCAGGCGTTCTTCCGGGCGTCGGTGGTACCGGTCTTGCCCGCGTTGGCCCGGCTCTGCAGGCCGGCCTGCTGACCCGTACCGGAGTCGGTCACGCCGCTGAGCAGGGTGTTGATCTTGTCGGCGGTCTCCGTCGACATGGCGCGCGAGCACTTCGTCTTCGGCACGTCGAGCGCCTTGCCCTGCGGGTCGGTGATCGAATCGATGGCGACGGGCGTGCAGTACGTGCCGCGGTTGGCGAACGCCGCGTACGCGGACGCCATCGTCAGCGGCGACAGACCCGTCGAGCCGAGCGTCATCGACGAGGGCACCTCGTCGACCTTGGTGCCGTTGCCCTGCACCACGCCCAGCTTGTCGGTCATCTGGACGACCGGGCACATACCGGTGTCGGCGACCATCTGCACGAAGTACGTGTTGATGGACTTCTCCATCGCCTCCTTGAGGCGATAGGGGCCGACCTCCGACTCGTTCTCGTTCTCCACCATCGCCGGGTTGGTCCGCGAGTTCACCCACGGCTTGCCGCTGCAGGTCTGCACCGAGCTCGGGTACGGCATCTCGTACGGCGCCGGGTACTCCTGCGTGACCGGCGTGCCCTTCTCCAGGGCCGCCGCCGCCAGGAACGGCTTGAACGTCGAACCGGTCGGGAAGCCGTAGTTCGAGCCGTGGTACTTGGCGTTGACGGAGTAGTTGTACTCCGTCTCGTTCTTGTCGTAGCCGTACGGCTTCGACTGGCCCATGCCGAGGATCTTGCCGGTGCCGGGCTCGACGAGGGTGACGGCCGTCGCGACCTTGTCCGACTTGTAGACGTTCTCGCTTATGGCCGCCTGGACCGAGTCCTGCGACTGCGGTTCGAGGGTGGTCTTCACCGTCAGGCCGCCGCGGTTCCACACCTTGGCCCTGGCTTCCTTCGTCTCGCCGAAGACCGGGTCGTTGAGGAAGACCTGCTTGACGTAGTCGCAGAAGAAGGCCGCGCCCTTGACCGCGGTGATGCAGCCGTTCTGCGGCTTGCTGACCTTCAGGCCGAGCGGTGTCTCCTTGGCCTTGTCCGCCTCGGCCTGCGAGATGTCGTGCACCTCGGCCATGCGCTGCAGCACGACGTTGCGCCGCTTCTTCGCCTCGGCCTCGTCGTTGACGGGGTCGTAGCGGCTCGGCGACTGCACGATGCCCGCGAGCAGCGCGGACTCCTGCACGTTCAGGTCCTTGGCGTGCTTGGAGAAGTAGCGCTGCGCGGCCGCCTCGACGCCGTAGGCCTGCTGCCCGAAGTACGTGATGTTCAGGTAGTTGGCGAGGATCTTCTTCTTGCCCAGCTCGTCCTCGACCTGGATCGCGTACTTGAGCTCGCGGACCTTGCGGCCGATCGTCTGCTGGGTGGCCTGCGCGACCTTGGTGGGGTCGTCGCCGGCCTCCTCGATGAAGACGTTCTTCACGTACTGCTGGGTGAGGGTGGAGGCGCCCTGGGAGACGCCGCCGTCCCGCGCGTTCGCGTTGATCGCGCGCAGGATGCCCTTCGCGTCGACCGCCCCGTGCTCGTAGAACCGGGAGTCCTCGATCGCGACGAGCGCCTTCTGCATGTACGGCGAGATCTGATCGAGGGGGACCACCGTGCGGTCGCGCGAGTAGACGGTCGCGATCTTCCCGCCCTGGCTGTCCAGGATCGTGGTGCGCTGGCTCAGCGGCGGGGTCTTCAGGTTGGCGGGGATCTCGTCGAACCCCTCGACGGAACCCTTGGCCGCGAGGCCGAGCGCGCCCGCGGCGGGCAGCGCGATTCCGGCGAGCACGGCTCCCGAGAGCACGCTGACACCGAGGAACTTGGCGGCCTGTTGGGCCGGCGACATACCGCCGCCGTTACCGGCCGAGCGCTTCTTTCCCATGGGGGGCAGCCTACGTTCTGATTCTCCGGACAGGCGTATATGCCTTGGCCTAAGCTGCACTCAACTGTCACAGCAGTGCGGTCTCGTATCAAGACGTGGGACGCCCCCGAAACGTTCCCGGCACTTTTCCCGGCTCGTCGAAGCTTGTCGAAGTGCCTCTTGTAGTCATTCCCGTCCCCCTCCGCGGACCTCTCGCGCGGGGCTCGGAGGGTGTCCGAATCCGCCTCGTGTGTCACCCGACGCCCGTTGTGGCTCAAGTGAACTGTCCCGGTTTGCCGGGGTTATTACGCATGTCCCTCGGTCACTCCGTCGGGTGATCTGCCGCTTACGCATAGTCCGTTCGGGCCATTCAAGATTGGGCCCGAAGGGGGTGTTGCGCTGTGCCCACCTTCCGTAACGTCCTCAACTGGCGGCGGTGAATATGCCGCTGCCGCCGTGGGGGAGCCTCGATTCGGGAGAGGACGGCGCCGGTATGGGCTGGGTAGTCGACTGGAGTGCGCAGGCGGCCTGCCGCACTACCGATCCGGATGAACTGTTCGTTCAAGGAGCAGCGCAGAACCGGGCGAAGGCGGTGTGCACGGGATGTCCCGTGCGGACCGAGTGCCTGGCGGACGCGCTCGACAATCGCGTCGAGTTCGGCGTGTGGGGTGGCATGACGGAGCGGGAGCGTCGCGCACTGCTGCGCAGGCGTCCGACCGTCACCTCATGGCGCCGTCTGCTTGAGACGGCGCGGACGGAGTACGAGCGCGACACGGGGCTGCTGCCCGTCGAGCTCGAGGACGACGAGACGTACGAGAGGTACGCGGCCGTCGGGTAGACGGCGCGCGTCACCAGCCGACGTACGTACGGCTCACGATGCTCCGGCCGGATTGCCACCGGCCGCGAGCCGATGTCCGATGTCCCTGAGACCTGCCAGGTCGTGCACGTCGCCCGGCAGGGCCGCGACCTCCGTCACGGCGACCTCGGGGTGGAGAGCGGTGAAGCGGTCACGCGTGCGCTGTTCGCGGGCGACCACCTGCATGCGCTCGGCGTGCAACCGCAGCAGTCCCGCGGTCAGTTGCTCGGTGGTGGGGTCCGAAGGGGCCTCCGCTACGGCGGGGGAGCCTGGCGCGGGAGCGGTACGAACCTCTTCCTTCCCGCCCGTCTGATCCACAATGCGGCGCTCGTCAAGATTTTCCGCGGCCGCCAGGGCGCGCTCGGCGGACAGCCGTCCCGCACCGCTGCCGTGCACCCGGTTCAGCACGAGACCGGCCAGCGGCATCCGCTCCGCCGCCAGCCGCTCCACGAAGTACGCGGCCTCGCGCAGCGCGTCCCGCTCGGGCGCGGCGACCACGAGGAACGCGGTGCCGGGCGCCTGCAGCAGCTTGTACGTGGCGTCTGCGCGGGTCCGGAAACCGCCGAACGTGGTGTCCATCGCGGCCACGAACGTCTGGACGTCGCGCAGGAGTTGACCGCCGAGCAGCTTGCCGAGCGTGCCGGTCATCATCGACATCCCGACGTTCAGGAACTTCATGCCCGCGCGCCCGCCGACCTTCGCCGGCGCCATCAGGAGCCGGATCAGCTTCCCGTCCAGGAACGAGCCGAGCCGGGTCGGCGCGTCCAGGAAGTCGAGCGCGGAGCGGGACGGCGGGGTGTCCACGACGATCAGGTCCCACTCGTCGCGCGAGCGGAGCTGGCCCAGCTTCTCCATCGCCATGTACTCCTGCGTGCCCGCGAAGCCCGCCGAGAGCGACTGGTAGAAGGGGTTGGAGAGGATCGCCTTCGCGCGCTCCTCGTCCGCGTGCGCCTCGACGATCTCGTCGAAGGTGCGCTTCATGTCGAGCATCATCGCGTGCAGCTCGCCGCCCGCGGCGTCATCGATGTCCTTGACCCGGCGCGGGGTGTTGTCCAGCGAGTCGATGCCCATGGACTGGGCGAGCCGGCGCGCCGGGTCGATGGTGAGGACGACGACCTTGCGGCCGCGCTCGGCCGCGCGCAGGCCGAGGGCGGCCGCGGTCGTCGTCTTGCCGACGCCGCCGCTGCCGCAGCAGACCACGATGCGGGTGGCAGGGTCGTCGAGCAGCGGATCGACGTCGAGCGGGGCCTGCGGATCCAGCGTCATGAATGGCGTCCTGTCATGAATGGCGTCCTGTCCTGGAGCGGTCCCTAAATCCCTTGCCGCCGCAGCTCCTCGGCGAGCGTGTACAGCCCGGAGAGGTCCAGCCCCTCGGTGAGCAGCGGCAGTTCGTGCAGCGGGAGGCCCGCCGCGGCGAGCTGCTCGCGCTGGGCGCGCTCCAGGGCGTACCGCTCCGCGTACTCCCCGGCCTGGGTGAGCAGCGGCCCGGCGAGCCGCTTCGCGCTGCCGATGCCCGCCGCGGTCAGCGCCTCGACGACGGCCGGACGGATCCCGGTGTCCCGGGTCAGGGCCAGGGCGGGTTCCCCGAGAAGCGCGGGCCGCACCATGTTCACCATGATCCTTCCCACCGGGAGGTTCGCGGCGCGCAGTTCGGCGACCCCGTCGAGGGTCTCCTGCACCGGCATCTCCTCCAGGAGGGTCACCAGGTGCACGGCGGTCTCACGGGACTTGAGGACCCGCATGACGGCCTGTGCCTGATTGTGTATCGGGCCGATCTTGGCCAGTCCGGCGACCTCGTCGTTCACGTTCAGGAACCGGGTGATCCGCCCGGTCGGCGGCGCGTCCATCACGACGTGGTCGTACGCGTACCGCCCCTGCTTGTCCTTGCGCCGGACCGCCTCGCACGCCTTGCCGGTCAGCAGCACGTCCCGCAGGCCCGGTGCGACCGTGGTGGCGAAGTCGATCGCGCCCAGCTTCTTCAGGGCGCGGCCCGCGCCGCCCAGCTTGTAGAACATCTGGAGGTAGTCGAGCAGCGCCAGCTCGGGGTCGATGGCCAGCGCGTACACCTCACCCCCGCCCGGCGCGACGGCGATCTTCCGCTCCTCGTAGGGAAGTGCCTCGGTCTCAAAGAGCTGTGCGATGCCCTGTCTGCCCTCCACCTCCACAAGGAGCGTGCGCCTGCCCTCCGTCGCGAGGGCGAGCGCGAGTGCGGCGGCGACCGTGGTCTTTCCGGTACCGCCCTTGCCGCTGACGACCTGGAGCCTGCTCACGTATTCGAGCCTAACCAGTACGTGCCCGGATCACGCAGGAGCCTCCGGAACGCCGCAGGTCGATCAGGCCGCTACAGTCGGCCCCATGGCTAAGAAGTGGGAATACGCGACGGTGCCGCTCCTGGTGCACGCGACGAAGCAGATCCTGGACACCTGGGGCGAGGACGGCTGGGAGCTCGTCCAGGTCGTGCCGGGGCCGAACAACCCCGAGCAGCTGGTGGCGTACCTGAAGCGCGAGAAGCAGGCATGAGCGGGCAGGTCGAGGCGCGGCTCGCGGAGCTCGGGCTGACGCTGCCGCCCGTCGTCCCGCCGGTCGCCGCGTACCAGCCGGCCGTGCGGTCCGGCGTGTACGTGTACACGGCGGGGCAGCTCCCGATGGTCGACGGCAAGCTGCCGCTGACGGGCAAGGTCGGCGACGAGGTCACGGCCGAGGAGGCCAAGGACCTGGCCCGCACCTGCGCCCTGAACGCGCTGGCCGCCGTGAAGTCCGTCGCCGGTGACCTGGACCGCATCGCGCGCGTCGTGAAGGTCGTCGGCTTCGTGGCCTCCGCCACCGACTTCACCGGGCAGCCCGGTGTCATCAACGGCGCCAGCGAGCTGCTCGGCGAGGTGCTCGGCGACAAGGGCGTGCACGCCCGCAGCGCCGTCGGCGTCGCGGTGCTGCCGCTGGACGCGCCGGTCGAGGTCGAGTTCCAGGTGGAGCTCACCCCCGAGGCCTGAGCCACCGCCGTCCGTGAGGCCGTCCGATCTTCGATTCGGGCGGCCTCTCGAACATCCGGGTGACACGAGATAGCCTCCGGCCATGTCCAACGGCCAGTGGTACCCGCCGGAGTGGCCGGACCGCATCCGCGCCCTCGCCGCCGGCACGCTCACCCCCGCGACGCCCCGCCGCGCGGCCACGGTGATGCTGCTCAGGGACGCGTCCCCGGACGGCACGGAAGTGCACATGCTCCGCAGACGCGCCTCGATGGCCTTCGCCGCCGGGGCCTACGCCTACCCGGGCGGCGGCGTCGACCCGCGCGACGACGACCGGCAGGTCCGCTGGGCCGGGCCGGCGCGGCAGGAGTGGGCCGAGCGGCTCGGCGTCCCCGAGAAGGACGCCCAGGCGATCGTCTGCGCCGCCGTGCGCGAGACGTTCGAGGAGGCGGGCGTGCTGCTCGCCGGGCCGACCCCGGACACCGTCGTCGACGACACCACGGGCGAGCGGTGGCAGGCCGACCGGCAGGCACTGATCGACCGGGACCTGTCCTTCGCCGAGTTCCTGGAGGCCCGCGGCCTGGTGCTCCGCTCCGACCTGCTGGCCGCGTGGGCGCGCTGGATCACCCCCGAGTTCGAGCCGCGCCGCTACGACACCTGGTTCTTCGCGGCCGCCCTCCCGGCGGGCCAGCGCACCAGCGACGACTCCTCCGAGGCGGACCGCACCGTGTGGATCAGGCCCGAGCGGGCCGTGGCGGCGTACGACCGGGGCGAGTTGACGATGATGCCGCCCACCGTCGCGACGCTGCGCACGCTGGCCGAGCACTCCCGGGTACGGGACGCCCTCGACGGCTCCACCCGGCGCGATCTGACCCCCGTACTGGCGCAGGCGCACCTGGCGGACGGCGAGTTGGTGCTGTCCTGGCCGGGACACGACGAGTTCACCAAGCACATTCCGACCGCCGGGGGAGCCGGACGATGACCGAAGCAGCCGCCCTGCCGGGGCAGCCCCGCGGCGGGGTGCTCTCCGGCCCCGCCACCGCCCGCGCCGTCAACGTGCTCGCGCCCAACGCGTCCGCGATGACCCTCGACGGCACGAACACCTGGATCCTCGCCGAGCCGGACAGCGAGCTGGCCGTCGTCATCGACCCGGGGCCGCTGGACGACGACCACCTGAAGAACGTGATCGGCGTCGCGGAGGCCGCGGGCCGCCGGATCGGGCTGATCCTCCTCACCCACGGCCATCCCGACCACGCCGAGGGCGCGGGCCGGTTCGCGGAGCTGACCGGGACGAAGGTGCGGGCGCTCGACCCGGCGCTGCGGCTCGGCGACGAGGGGCTCGCGGCGGGCGACGTCGTCACGACCGGCGGGCTCGAACTGCGGGTCGTGCCCACGCCCGGCCACACCTCGGACTCGCTCTGCTTCCACCTGCCCGCCGACGGGGCCGTGCTGACCGGCGACACGATCCTCGGCCGGGGCACGACGATGGTCGCGCACCCCGACGGCCGCCTCGGCGACTACCTCGACTCGCTGCGTCGGCTGCGCTCCCTGACGGTCGACGACGGGGTGCACACGGTGCTGCCCGGCCACGGCCCGGTCCTGGAGGACGCCCAGGGCGCCGTCGAGTTCTACCTCGCGCACCGCGCCCACCGGCTCGCCCAGGTCGAGACCGCCGTCGAGGACGGCCACCTGACGTCGTCCGACGTCGTCGCGCACGTGTACGCCGACGTGGACAGGTCCCTGTGGCCGGCGGCCGAGCTGTCCGTCCTGGCCCAGCTCGACTACCTGCGCGAACACGGGCTGATCTAGGGGCGGGGCCAGCCGAGGGGCGTGGCGGCGAGGCGCTCCGGGTCGGCGATGATGTCGACGCCGACGACCTTGCCGTCGCGGAACGTGAAGCCGAGGATCGAGGTGACGCGGCCCTCCGGCGCCGCCACGATGCCCAGCGCGTCGCCCACGAGCGCCGCGTACGAGGCCGGCGCCATCCTGCCGTAGAACGCGGCCTGACCGGCGACCTCCAGGGCGCCGCGGACCAGCTTGGTCGCCGCGCCGGGCCCCGCGTCGACCCGCAACAGGACGTCCGGGTCGAGGAGTTCGAGCAGCGCCTCGAAGTCACCGGCCCGCGAGGCGGCCAGCCAGGCGTCGACGACGACGCGCTGCCGGGCGAGATCGGTGTCCTGCGGCACGGTGGCGCCCTGCACCCGGCGCCGCGCCCGGCTCGCCAGCTGCCGGGTCGCCGCCGGGGTGCGCTCCACGATCGGCGCGAGCTCCTCGAACGGCACCGTGAACATGTCGTGCAGCACGAACGCCAGCCGCTCCGCCGGTGCCAGCGTGTCCAGGACGACGAGCAGCGCCAGGCCCACCGAGTCCGCCAGCTCGGCCTCCGTGACCGGGTCGCCGGCGTCGGCGGGGCGGATCACCGGGTCGGGGACGTGGATCTCGCCGGTGCCGGGATCGAGGGGGTCCTCACGGCGCGCCGTGCGGGTGCGCAGCATGTCCAGGCAGATCCGGCCGACGACGGTGGTCAGCCAGCCGCCCAGGTTCCGCACGTCGTCGCTGTCGGCGCGCTGCAGCCGCAGCCACCCCTCCTGGACCGCGTCCTCCGCCTCGCTCAGTGATCCGAGCATGCGGTACGCGACGGACCGCAGCCGTCCGCGCTCCGCCTCGAAACGGACCGCCAGGTCGGCCGTCGACGGCGAAGCGGACGGCGATGGTGACTGTGACACGGGTGGGTCCTCCCCCTCGGGCCCTCAGGGCCGCGGATTCTTGATGCCGTGCACGCGCGCGTACTCCGCCGCGAGCCACGGCCCGATCTCCTCGGTGTACGTGTGCAGTGCGTCGAGGTCGCCGGTGGGGTCCTGCGCGGCGGCGGCCGTGGCCCGCATCCGCCCCGCCCACCGCGGGTAGTACTCCCCGAACACCTCGGCCATCTCGACAAGATCGCTGGTCCATCCGTTCCAGCGCGGCATGACGAGGGTGAAGCCGGTCCTGACGAGGTGCCGGGCGGTGCGGCGCTGGAGGCCGCGCAGGTCGTCGGGGGCGGCCGCGGCGATCTGCTCGCGCCAGCGCGGCAGGAACAGGGCGAGGTCCCCGTTCGTCTCCCGGGCCAGCAGGGACGTGGGCCGGTAGCGCGGCAGGTACTCGGCGAGGTCCTCGGCGAGCAGGGGCGTGCACAGACAGGCGACGAACCAGCCCAGGTCGTACGTCTCCAGCGCGCTGAGCACCCGCTCCCTGCTGTACAGCAGCGTGCCCACGCCGTCGACCTGCGCGAACTCCTTGTCCAGCGACTCGTCGAGCATCCGGGCGTCGGCCCGGTCGGCCTCGGTGGGCTCGGCGCGCAGGGCCAGCAGCAGATCGAGGTCGGAGCGGCCGGGGCGGGCGGTGCCGCGCGGCACGGACCCGTAGAGGTAGGCGCCCGTCATGCGTGCCCCGAAGACGTCGAGCAGCCGGTCGCGGGCGGCGGCCACGACGGGACGGAACGGTTCGCCGATCCGGGCGAGGGAGCCCTCGCGCGCGATGTATCCCTGGGCGTCGAGCCCGCGGGTCAGGTTGGCCATGGGGCAACTGTGCAGGGAAGTGCCGCGCAGGGCACGGCATTTCCGCGCGTCGACGCCGACGGGTCCCGCCACGCGTGGTGGCGGGACCCGTCGGTGTGCGGCTGTGTGCGGCTGTGTGCGTCTGGGCTGACCCTCAGCGGGAGCGCTTCGCGAGGCGCTCCACGTCCAGCAGGATCACGGCGCGGGCCTCCAGGCGGAGCCAGCCGCGGCCCGCGAAGTCCGCGAGCGCCTTGTTGACCGTCTCGCGGGAGGCGCCGACCAGCTGGGCCAGCTCTTCCTGCGTCAGGTCGTGCACGACGTGGATGCCCTCCTCGGACTGCACGCCGAAGCGGCGCGACAGGTCGAGCAGCGCGCGGGCGACACGGCCCGGCACGTCGGAGAAGACCAGGTCGGACATCTGGTCGTTCGTCTTGCGCAGCCGGCGGGCGACGGCGCGCAGCAGGGCGGCGGCCACCTCCGGGCGTGCGTTCAGCCAGGGCTGGAGGTCGCCGTGGCCGAGGCCGAGCAGCTTCACCTCGGTCAGCGCGCTGGCGGTCGCCGTGCGGGGGCCCGGGTCGAAGAGCGACAGCTCTCCGATGAGCTCGCCGGGGCCGAGCACGGCCAGCATGTTCTCCCGGCCGTCGGGGGAGGTGCGGTGGAGCTTCACCTTGCCCTCGGTGACCACGTAGAGGCGGTCCCCGGGGTCCCCCTCGTGGAACAGGGCATCGCCGCGCGCGAGGGTCACCTCACTCATGGAGGCGCGGAGCTCCGCGGCCTGCTCGTCATCGAGCGCCGCGAAGAGCGGGGCGCGCCGCAGAACGTCGTCCACGAGTTTCTCTCCTATGTCGCCTGCACTGTGGGGATCGATCGAAATCGACCCGGGAGGGTATTTCCCGCTCCCCATTTTGCCGGACGGTCCAAACAGTGTGATCAGTCACTCAGGCACAAGTCTGCCGCACCTGCGTCACAACCCGAGGGGGAGGGGGCCAATCGGGGGCCGATCCAGTGGCTCCGGGGCGGATGTCAGTGCCTGGCTCTAGGCTGGACGGGTGTCCAAAAAGCCGGTGGTAGCGCAGGCGAAGGGGGTCGGGGCGGTGTCGGCCGACCACGATTCCGCTGTGGGCGAACACCTGCGGGGCAGCCCCGTGTCCGTCGAGGGAAAGGCGGCCCGGTCCATGCCTGCCGCGAAGAAGTCCGCCGCCGAGCGGGTGGCGCCGGCCAAGAAGGCTCCGGCCAAGAAGGCGTCGACCGAGAAGGCTCCGGTCGAGAAGGCGTCGGTCGAGAAGGCTCCGGTCAAGAAGGCCCCGGCCAGGAAAGCCGCCTCCGCCAAGCCCGAGAGTCACACGGCGCTCGTCCGGCGGGCCCGGAAGATCAACCGGGAGCTCGCGGAGGCGTATCCGTACGCGCACCCGGAGCTGGACTTCGAGAACCCCTTCCAGCTGCTCGTGGCCACGGTGATGTCCGCCCAGACGACGGACCTGAGGGTCAATCAGACGACCCCGGGCCTGTTCGCCAAGTACCCGACCCCGGAGGACCTGGCCGCGGCCAACCCGGAGGAGGTCGAGGAGCTGATCAGGCCGACCGGCTTCTTCCGCGCCAAGACGCGGTCGATCATGGGCCTCGCGAAGGCGCTGAGCGAGGACTTCGGCGGCGAGGTGCCGGGCCGCCTCGAAGACCTGGTCAAGCTGCCGGGCGTGGGCCGCAAGACGGCCTTCGTGGTGTTGGGGAACGCGTTCGGACGTCCCGGCATCACCGTCGACACCCACTTCGGCCGGCTCGTCCGCCGCTGGAAGTGGACCGAGGAGACCGACCCGGACAAGGTGGAGAAGGCCGTCGGCGCGCTCTTCCCGAAGAGCGACTGGACGCAGCTCAGCCACAACGTGATCTTCCACGGCCGCCGCATCTGCCACGCCCGCAAGCCGGCCTGCGGCGCCTGCCCGATCGCCCCGCTCTGCCCGGCGTACGGGGAGGGCGAGACGGACCCGGAGAAGGCGAAGAAGCTGCTCAAGTACGAGAAGGGCGGCTTCCCCGGCCAGCGCCTCAGGCCCCCGCAGTCGTACCTGGACGCGGGCGGCATCCCGGCCCCGCCGCTGGGCGGCACGATCGGGTGACGGGGGAACGAACGGGGGGCGGTCGGGCGTTGGGCCCATCACGACAGGGACGGGGGCGGCGATGAAGCACGTGAGCGAGATCGGCGGAACGAGCGGGTCCGGCGGGCCGAGCGGGACCGGCGGGCCGAGCGGGTCCGGCGGGCCGGGAGGCGGCGGAGCCGCGGACGCGGACGTCTCGCTGCGCACGGAGGGCCTGCCGCAGTGGCTGGCCCCGGTGGCCCGTGCCGCCGAGACCGTCAGCGGGGACCAGCTCAGCCGCTTCCTGCCGCCGAAGGACGGAGCGGGCCGGCAGTCCGCCGTCCTCATCCTGTTCGGCGAGGGCGAGCGCGGCCCCGAGCTGCTGCTGATGGAGCGCTCCGGCTCGCTCAGATCGCACGCGGGCCAGCCGTCGTTCCCCGGCGGCGCCCTCGACCCGGAGGACGGCGACCCGCGCGCCGACGGCCCGCTGAGAGCCGCCCTGCGGGAGGCCTGGGAGGAGACCGGCCTCGATCCGCGCGGCGTCCAGCTCTTCGGCGTGCTGCCGAAGCTGTACATCCCGGTGAGCGGATTCGTCGTCACGCCCGTACTGGGATGGTGGCGGGTGCCGAGCCCCGTCGCCGCCGTCGACCCCGCGGAGACGGCCCGGGTCTTCACGGTCCCCGTGGCCGATCTCACGGACCCGGCGAACCGGGCGACGACGGTCCACCCGAGCGGTCACAAGGGCCCGGCGTTCCTCGTGGAATCCGCGCTGGTCTGGGGTTTCACGGCCGGCGTGATCGACCGGATCCTGCACTACGCGGGCTGGGAGCGCCCCTGGGACAGGGAGAACACGGTGCCGCTCGACTGGCGGTCATGACAGGCTGGCCCCCGTGCCGTGTCGCCCCGGGCACCCCCGGGCCCCGGCCGGAAGTGGCGAAGCGAGACGTTAGGCGAGGCTTGAATCGGTGAACGTGCTGGACATCCTGCTGCTCGCCGCTGCCGTGTGGTTCGCGATCGTCGGTTACCGCCAGGGTTTCGTCGTCGGCATCCTGTCGGTGATCGGTTTCCTCGGCGGCGGCCTCGTCGCGGTCTACGCGCTGCCCGTCATCTGGGGCGCGGCCACCGACGACGCGGAGGTCACCACGACCGCCGCGGTCGTGGCCGTGGTCGTGGTGATCGTCTGCGCCTCGGTCGGCCAGGCCTTCACCACCCACCTGGGGAACAAGCTCCGCAGATACATCACCTGGTCCCCGGCCCGCGCGCTCGACGCGACCGGCGGCGCGCTGGTGAACGTGGCGGCGATGCTGCTGGTCGCCTGGCTGATAGGTTCCGCCCTCGCCGGCACCACGCTGCCCACGCTCGGCAAGGAGGTCCGCAGCTCCAAGGTGCTGCTCGGGGTCTCCAGGGCGCTGCCCGCGCAGGCGGACACCTGGTTCGCCGACTTCTCCTCCACCCTCGCGCAGAACGGGTTCCCGCAGGTCTTCAGCCCGTTCGCGAACGAGCCGATCACCGAGGTCCGGCCGCCCGACCCGGCCCTGGCGAACAGCCGGGTCGCGTCGAACGCCAAGCGGTCCATCGTCAAGGTCGTGGGCCAGGCGCCCAGTTGCGGCAAGGTTCTGGAGGGCACCGGCTTCGTCTTCTCCGACCGCCGCGTGATGACGAACGCGCACGTGGTCGGCGGCGTCGACGAGCCCACCGTCCAGATAGGCGGCGAGGGCATCAAGTACGACGCGAAGGTCGTGCTCTACGACTGGAAGCGCGACATCGCGGTCCTGGACGTGCCCGCGCTGAAGGCGCCCCCGCTCCAGTTCACGCAGACCGACGCGGAGCGTGCCGGCGACGCGATCGTCGCGGGCTTCCCGGAGAACGGCGCGTACGACGTCCGCCCCGCGCGCGTGCGCGGCCGGATCGACGCGTCGGGCCCGGACATCTACCACCGCGGCACGGTCCAGCGCGACGTGTACTCGCTGTACGCGACGGTCCGTCAGGGCAACTCCGGCGGACCGCTGCTCACCCCCGACGGCAGGGTCTACGGCGTCGTCTTCGCCAAGTCCCTGGACAACGCGGACACGGGGTACGCACTGACCGGGGACGAGATCCGCACCGACATCACCCAGGGCCGCTCGGCGGTCCAGCAGGTGGACACGGACGCCTGCGCGCTCTAGGGCCTGGGGCGGGGCGGAGTCTCAGCCGCGACTTGTGTGGCGCAGCCGCGCCGAGACCCACCGGGCCCGACGGCGCAGGATGCGCGGAATGCCCAGCCGGGGATCGTGCGCCACGTGCTCCTGCGGCGCCCCCCTCTGGGGAGAGCCCAGCGTCATCGCTGGGCGGCGATTGCGTGCTGCGTCACTGTAGTCGTGCGTCCAGCCCATACACCGACGTGTGCCCGTGCCTCATGGTCGGTAACCGCCCCCACGGCCCCCAATTGGCGTATGCGCCAGGCATTTGGCTGTTCGTAGGACAGACGTTCCCGCCCGCATACCGGTCACTCACCCGAAGCTCACCGAGAGCTCACGGATGCTCACCGATCGGGCTCGGGATCCTTCAGCCAGTTGACCAGTTCGGTGGAGAAGGCGACCGGGTCCTCCTCATGCGGGAAGTGTCCGAGGCCGTCGAACAGGCGCCAGCGGTACGGCGCTTCGACGTACTCGCCGGAGCCGGCCGCGCTGCGGGTGCGCATCACGGGGTCGAGCGAGCCGTGCAGGTGCAGCGTCGGCACCCGGACCGGGCGCTTCATCCGCCGGTTGAACTGGATTCCGTCCGGCCGCGCGAGCGACCGCACCATCCAGCGGTACGGCTCGATCGAGCAGTGTGCGGTCGACGGGATGCACATAGCCTGCTGGTACGTCTGGACGGTCTTGTCGTCGGGCTGGCGCGGGCCCGACCAGTCGCGGACCAGGTCGCCCACCAACGCGCCGTCGTTCGCCACCAGTTGACGCTCCGGCAGCCACGGCCGCTGGAAGCCCCAGACGAACGAACCCGAGCGCGTCTGCCGGTAGTCCGCGAGCATCGCCGAGCGCCAGCGCCGCGGATGCGGCATCGACGACACCGCGAGCCGCCGCACCAGCTTGGGCCGCATCACCGCCGCGGTCCACGCGAGGTAGCCGCCGAGGTCGTGCCCGACGAGCGCGGCGTCCGGCTCGCCGAGGGAGCGGACGACGCCCGTGATGTCGAGCGCGAGGTTCGCCGGGTCGTAACCCCGTGGCGTACGGTCGCTGCCGCCCACGCCGCGCAGGTCCATCGCGACGGCCCGGAACCCGGCGTCGGCGAGCGCGACGAGCTGGTGCCGCCACGACCACCAGAACTGCGGGAAGCCGTGCAGGAGGAGGACCAGCGGGCCGTCCCCCATCTCGGCGATGTGGAAGCGCGCGCCGTTGGCCGCGACGTCCCGATGGGTCCAGGGACCATCAAGTCGTACGACCGAGGAGGGCGGTTGAGCCGAAGGGGTGGCGGGGTCCGTCATGAAGACGAGCGTGCCACAGCCTCGATGGCCTCGGGGACACGGTCGCCCGGCGTCACCTGACGGGGGTGCGGCTTGGCGTTCTGCAGTACGCCCGCCGACTCCTTGACCGAGGCGGCGACCTTCTGCGGGCCCTTGCCCTTCTTGGCCTTCTTGGCGAAGACGGTGCCGATCAGCGCGAGGACCGCGGCGACCAGCACGTTCGCGGCGAAGGAGAGCAGGAAGCAGATCGCCATGTTCCAGTGCGACCAGGTCCGGATGCCGTAGGCGAGCGCGAAGCTCAGCATCGGCAGCGAGAACACCAGCACCATCAGCGCCGCCGAGAACGCGCCGCCGCTCACCGCCCCCTTCTTCACGTCCTGCTTGAGCTGCGCCTTCGCGAGGGCGATCTCGTCGTGCACCAGCGCGGACATCTCGGTCGTCGCCGAGGCGAACAGCTGGCCGATGCTGCGTTCGGCGCCGACCGGGCTGCCGTCGGGTGCGCTCATCGCTTTCTCCCTGTTCTCCTGTGGAGGGCCATCTGAAGGAGCAGTCCGTACGAGTCCGCACGTCCTGTCCTGGTGTCAGATCATGCCGGACGCTCGTCCTCGTCGCTTGCCCCGGCCGCCACTTCGGCAAGCCTGCGGTGCTCCGCGGCCTTCTTCTCGTAGATCTCGGCCATCCGGAGGTGGTAGTCCGGCTTGTCCTGCTCGTAGACGTCGGGGATGCCGTCGGCGTCCTCGTCGCGCTCCTCGTGCTCCCACAGGGCGCGGTACTTGGCGTTGCGCACCTTCAGCAGGACGCCGCTGAGCACGGCCGCGATCAGCGAGCCGATCAGGATGGCCGCCTTGACCTCGGCGGTCAGCACGGGGTCGTCGCTGAAGGCGAGTTCGTCGATGAGGAGGGAGACGGTGAAGCCGATGCCGGCGAGGGAGGCGACCGCGAAGACGTCCGGCCAGGCCAGCTCGTCGGAGAGCGACGCCTTGGTGAACCGGGCCGTCAGCCAGGTGCCGCCGAAGATGCCGACCGCCTTGCCGACGACGAGGCCGAGCACGACACCGAGCGTCTCCGGCCGGGTGAACACGTCTCCCAGCGCGCCGCCCGACACGACCACACCGGCGCTGAACAGGGCGAACAGCGGTACCGCGAGCCCCGCGGAGAGCGGCCGGACCAGGTGCTCGATGTGCTCGCCCGGGGAGTGCTCCTCGCCCTCGTGCCGGGTGCAGCGCAGCATCAGGCCCATGGCGACACCGGCGATGGTGGCGTGGATGCCGGAGTTGTACATCAGCGCCCAGATGGTGACGGCGAGCGGCACGTAGACGTACCAGCCGCGCACGCCCTTCCTGAGCAGCAGCCAGAAGACGGCGAGGCCGACGACGGAGCCGCCGAGCGCCGCGAAGTTGAGCTCGCTGGTGAAGAAGATCGCGATGATCATGATCGCGAAGAGGTCGTCGACGACGGCGAGGGTGAGCAGGAAGGCGCGCAGGGCGCCCGGCAGCGATGTACCGATGACGGCGAGCACGGCGAGCGCGAACGCGATGTCGGTGGCGGTCGGCACGGCCCAGCCGTCCATCGACCCGCCGCCGGCCGTGTTCACCACGACGTAGACGATCGCGGGCACGGCCATGCCGCAGAGCGCGGCGACCACCGGCAGGGCGGCGGCCTTGGGGTCGCGCAGGTCACCGGCGACGAGTTCGCGCTTGAGCTCGATGCCGGCGACGAAGAAGAAGATCGCGAGGAGTCCGTCGGCGGCCCAGTGCGCGACCGAGAGGTCGAGACCGAGCGCGGCGGGTCCGAGGTGGAAGTCGCTGACGGCCTCGTAGCTGTGCCGCAGGGCGGGGATGTTCGCCCAGACGAGCGCGGCGACGGCGGCCACCAGGAGCAGTACGCCGCCGACCGTCTCGGTGCGCAGGGCGTCGGCCACGAAGTTGCGCTCGGGCAGGGACAGCCTGCCGAGCACCTTGCGGTCGTTCTTCTTCGGCGCGCTCACGTCGTGCGACCTCCGGTCAGATACGGCTGTAGACACCGCCGACCAGACTTCCCGGCACACCCTGTGGACTTCCTGTCGCGTCCTTGACGCGCCCTTCACCCTACCGGGTGTACGCACGGCGTACCTGGTGATCTTCACGATACGCACGAAACGGGCACCCGGCGCGTTCGCCGAGTGCCCGTCACAGGTGTGCGGAGGCCGTGTCAGGTGGCCGGATCAGTCCTCGCTGGACGCCGCAGGGAGCTCCGCCTGGATCAGGTCCATCACGGAGGAGTCGGCGAGCGTGGTGACGTCGCCCACCGCCCGGTTCTCCGCGACGTCGCGCAGCAGCCGGCGCATGATCTTGCCGGACCGCGTCTTGGGCAGCTCGGCGACCGGCAGGATCCGCTTCGGCTTGGCGATCGGGCCGAGGGTGGCACCCACGTGGTTGCGCAGGTCGGCGACGAGCGACGCGTCCTCCGCGTTCGCGCTGCCGCGCAGGATCACGAAGGCGACGATCGCCTGGCCGGTCGTCTCGTCGGCCGCGCCGACCACGGCGGCCTCGGCGACGGCCGGGTGGGAGACGAGCGCCGACTCGACCTCGGTGGTCGAGATGTTGTGCCCGGAGACGAGCATCACGTCGTCGACCCGGCCGAGCAGCCAGATGTCGCCGTCCTCGTCCTTCTTGGCACCGTCACCGGCGAAGTACTTGCCCTCGAAGCGGGACCAGTACGTGTCGATGAACCGCTGGTCGTCGCCCCAGATGGTGCGCAGCATCGACGGCCACGGCTCGGTGAGCACCAGGTAGCCACCGCCGCCGTTCGGCACCTCGTTCGCCTCGTCGTCGACGACGGTCGCGGAGATGCCCGGGAGCGCGCGCTGGGCGGAGCCCGGCTTGGTCTCGGTGACGCCCGGCAGCGGCGAGATCATGATCGCGCCGGTCTCGGTCTGCCACCAGGTGTCCACGACGGGGCAGGTGTCGGCGCCGATGTTCTTCCGGTACCAGACCCACGCCTCGGGGTTGATCGGCTCGCCCACGGACCCCAGCACGCGCAGGCTGCTCAGGTCGAACTTCGCGGGGATGTCGTCGCCCCACTTCATGAACGTGCGGATCGCGGTCGGCGCCGTGTAGAGGATCGAGACGCCGTACTTCTGCACGATCTCCCAGAACCGGCCCTGGTGCGGGGTGTCCGGGGTGCCCTCGTAGATGACCTGCGTCGCACCGTTCGAGAGCGGCCCGTACGTGATGTACGAGTGGCCCGTGACCCAGCCGATGTCGGCCGTGCACCAGTAGACGTCGGTCTCCGGCTTGAGGTCGAAGACGGCGTGGTGCGTGTAGCTGGCCTGCGTCAGGTAGCCGCCGGACGTGTGCAGGATGCCCTTCGGCTTACCCGTCGTGCCCGACGTGTAGAGGATGAAGAGCGGCTGCTCGGCGTCGAAGGCCTGCGGCGTGTGGTCGGCGGACTGGCGGCCGACGACCTCGTGCCACCACAGGTCGCGGCCCTCGGTCCAGGCGACGTCCTGCTCGGTGCGCTGGACGACGAGCACCTTGGCGACGCCGTCCACGCGGGTGAGCGCGTCGTCGACGGCCGGCTTCAGCGCGGACGGCTTGCCGCGGCGGTAGCCGCCGTCGGCCGTGATGACGACCTTGGCGTCCGCGTCCTGGATGCGGGTGGCGATGGCGTCGGCCGAGAAGCCGCCGAAGACCACGGAGTGCGCGGCGCCGATGCGGGCGCAGGCCAGCATCGAGATGACGGCCTCGGGGATCATCGGCAGGTAGACGGCGACCCGGTCGCCGGCCTGGACGCCCAGCTCGGTCAGCGCGTTCGCGGCCCGGCTGACCTCGTCCTTCAGCTCGGCGTAGGTGATGGCGCGGCTGTCGCCCGGCTCGCCCTCGAAGTGGATGGCGACGCGGTCGCCGTTGCCCGCCTCGACGTGCCGGTCGACGCAGTTGTACGCGACGTTCAGCTTGCCGTCGGCGAACCACTTGGCGAACGGCGGGTTCGACCAGTCCAGGATCTCGGTCGGCTCGGTCGCCCAGGTGAGGCGGCGGGCCTGCTCGGCCCAGAAACCGAGCCGGTCAGCCTTGGCCTGCTCGTACGCCTCGGCCGTGACGTTGGCGTTCGCGGCCAGGTCAGCGGGCGGCGCGAAGCGTCGCTCCTCCTTAAGAAGGTTGGCCAGGCTTTCGTTGCTCACGACGCTTCTCCCATTCCCAGGGTGTCCGTTGTGTCCCAGGCCACAGCTCATCAGACCTCGACCCCTGGTGACAAGGGGTGCCCGACAATTGGTTTAGACCTGTGTGCCGGTTCTCATGCGTGTGGCTCCCGGCGAGCCGGGAGCCACACGCTCTCATTCTTGGCACGGATGCGGAGGAGGGTCGGTTCAGGCCCGCGTGTCCTCGTGGGTGGCGGCCGCGACCTGCCCGAACACCGGATCGCAGTCGTCGAGCAGATACGCCTGGGCCTCACCGACGTGGAAGTACATCCCGTGCAGCTCCAGCGCGCCCTGCTCCAGTGCCCTGGCGACCGACTCGTGGGCGCGCAGGTGGTCCAGCTGCTGGACCACATTGGTCAGACAGAGCTGCTCGACCGCGTCGGCCGGCGCCCGGCCCGCGAGCCGGGCCCACGGCAGCCCCTTGTCGCCCATCCGCTCCAGGCTCGGCAGCCCGTGCCGCAGCCACCGCTTGAGCGGGGTGAGCGCCCCGGCGCCGGTCGGCGGACTGCTGAGCAGGGCCTGCATGGCCCCGCACCCGGAGTGCCCGCACACGGTGATCGACTGCACCTTCAGCACGTCGACGGCGTACTCGATGGCGGCGGCGACCGAGTCGTCCCCGCTCTCGGCGCCGGGCAGCGGCACGAGATTGCCCACGTTCCGTACGACGAAGAGGTCGCCGGGGCCGCTCGACGTGATCATCGAGGTGACGAGCCGGGAGTCGGCGCAGGTGAGGAAGAGCTGGGTGGGCTGCTGACCCTCGCGGGCCAGGCGGGCCAGCTCGCCGCGCACCAGCGGCGCCGTGTTCCGCTGGAACGCGCTGATCCCGCTGGCCAGTTGATGGCTGCCGCGCCGCTGTGCCACCGGCTCGGCGCTCTCGGGCGCGGGCGCCTGCGGCCGGTCGTCACAGTGGTGGTTGCGCCACGGGGTCCACGGGCGGCAGCACGAGTGGCTCGCGCTCGCCGGCTCGGCGATCCGTGCCCCGCCGCGCCCGGTCACCTCGACCTGGCCGCCCTGCGCGGCGTGCGACTTCTGCCAGTCCTGCAGCGCCTCGAACGCGCCGTGGTCCATGAACGACCCGTCCAGCTCCACGACGCAGTCCTCCCCTTGGGGTACCTGGTGCAGGGCGCGGCTGAGCCGGGGCACGGCGAGGAACGTCAACTGGCCGCGCACCCGCACGTGATGGACGCCGCGCGCATCCGTCTCGTGCGTGATGCGGGTGCGCGCGAGGCGGTGCAGGGCGACGCCGACGGCGACCGCGACACCGAGCCCGACCCCTTGGAGCACGCCGAACAGGACGACGCCGAGGGTGGTCACGATGTACACCAGCACCTCGCGGTGGCGGGTCACCGTGCGGATGTGGTTCAGCGACACCATCTGGATGCCGACCGCCATCACCAGGGCGCCGAGCGAGGCGAGCGGGATGAGCTCCAGGACGGGGACCAGGAGCAGGGTGGCCGCTACCACCCAAACGCCGTGCAGCATCGAGGAGTTCCCGCTCGCCGCGCCCGCGTTGATGTTCGCCGTGGTGCGTACCGCGACGCCGGCGACGGGCAGCCCGCCGAGCGATCCGGAGACGATGTTCGACGCGCCCTGCGACAGCAGTTCCCTGTCCAGGTTCGAGCGGCGCATCTCGGGCGGCAGGTCGGGCCGCCCCGTGGCCAGCTTGTCGGCGGCGACGGCTCCGAGGAGCGACTGCACGCTGCACACCAGGGTGGTGGTCAGGACGGCCGCGGCGATCCCGAGCACCGGTCCGTCGGGCAGCCCGGCGAGGGCGTGGCTGCTCCAGGACGGCAGATCGACCTCGGGCAGGCTCAGGCCGAGCAGCGCGGCGGTGGCGGTCGAGGCGGTCACGGCGACGAGGGCGGCCGGGACCTTGCGGGTGCCGCGGCCCACGCGCCCGGGGATGCGGGGCCAGGCGAAGAGTACAGCGAGGGTGAGGGCGCTCATGGCGAAGGCGGCCGGGTGGATGTTCGCCACTTGGGCGGGCAGCGCCCGGAGGTTGTCGAGCACCGAGCTCTCGGGGGTGCCGCCCAGCACGATGTGCAGCTGGGCGACGGCGATGGTGACGCCGATGCCGGCGAGCATGCCGTGCACGACGGCGGGGCTGACGGCGAGTGCCGTGCGGGCCACCCGCAGGCAGCCGAGGCCGAGTTGGGCGATCCCCGCCATCACGGTGATCGCGCAGGTGGTGCGCCAGCCGTAGCGCTGGATCAGCTCGGCGGTGACCACGGTGAGGCCGGCGGCGGGGCCGCTGACCTGGAGCGGGGAGCCGCCCAGGAAACCGGCGACGAGTCCGCCGACGGCCGCGGCGACGAGCCCGGACTCCAGGGGCGCGCCGGTCGCCAGGGCGATGCCGAGGGACAGGGGCAGGGCGATCAGGAAGACCGCGACGGACGCGGACAGGTCGGCGCCCGCGATGCGGAAGCGGCGGCGGGGCGCCGGTGGCGGACTGTGGGCGTTGCGGACGGCCGCTGTGGGCTCGTCCGACCGGTCGGAGTCACTGGCGCGGGTGGGTACGCAGGCTGACATGGTTCCCGTCTCCTCCGGGGTGCAGCGCGGTCGCGGAATGTGGGAGGACCCCTGGGTGGTGGGTGGGGTCGATCGCGGCCGTGGTTCACGGCGTGCAGCGGCGGGATGAAGATCAACGCTCGGTAACGTTCGGTAAATGGATCGTAATGCAGAGTAAAGTCTCTGGACGGATTATCGGGGCAAATGGGGCAATGATTCACCCCTGGGAGTGAATAGGAATCCTGGTCGGCTTGTCGGACAAATTCCGCGCGGACCGCGTGCGACGTTGGGCGCCGCCGCTCGCGCATAGCGGGCATTCCTCGCATTCATCGTCCGGTAAGCCGACACCCAGGAAGAAGGTGGGCGGAAGATGGCCGCCACCCCCAGGTCCGCCAGCCACGCCACCCGGCGGCTCGTCGCGGGCGTCATCGCCGCCGCGGCCTGCTCCGCGGTCCTCGCCGGCTGCGCCGGCGGCGACTCCGGATCGACACCCCCGCAGGGCGCCCCCGGCCCGAAGAAGGCGGCACCGGCCGCCCCCGGCAGCGTGGTCCGGCTGATCGGCGACGGCTCGACCGCGTACACCGGCCGGCAGCCGCACCTGCCGAGAGCCGAGCGCCTCAGACCGGGGCAGAAGCCGCCGCAGTTCGTGGTGTTCTCCTGGGACGGCGCGGGCGAGGACAGCCAGAAGCTGTTCTCCCACTTCCGCAAGGTCGCCAAGAGGAACAACGCGACGATGACGTACTTCCTCAGCGGCGTGTACATGCTCCCGGAGAGCAAGGCGAGCCAGTACCACCCGCCGCAGCACTCGCCGGGCCGCTCGGACATCGGCTTCAACGACGCCCGCGGAATCAAGGACACCGTCGACCAGCTGCGCGGCGCCTGGCTCGAGGGCAACGAGATCGGCACCCACTTCAACGGCCACTTCTGCGGCAGCGGCGGGGGCGTCGGCCAGTGGTCGGTCGCCGAGTGGAAGAGCGAGATCCAGCAGGCCAAGTCGTTCGTGAAGGCGTGGAAGACCAACACGGGCCTGAAGAACGCGGCGCCGCTGCCCTTCGACTACGACAAGGAGCTCATCGGCGCCCGCACCCCCTGCCTCGAAGGCCAGAAGAACTTCATGCGCGCGGCCCACGACCTGGGCTTCCGCTATGACACCAGTGGGGTCAACGACCAGATCTGGCCCAAGAAGAAGAACGGCCTGTGGGACCTGTCCATGCAGCTCGTGCCGGTCCCGGGCCGCGCCTTCGAGACGCTGACCATGGACTACAACTTCATGGTCAACCAGTCGGGCACCACGTCACAGGGCGACCCGGACAAGCACGCGTACTGGGGCGACCAGATGCGCGACGGCCTGCTCCAGGGCTTCGACCGCGCCTACCAGGGCAACCGCGCGCCGCTGATCATCGGCAACCACTTCGAGTCGTGGAACGGCGGCACCTACATGCGGGCCATCGAGGAGACCGTCCACACGGTCTGCAACAAGCCCGAGGTCCGCTGCGTCTCCTTCCGGCAGCTCGCCGACTGGCTCGACGCGCAGGACCCCAAGATGCTGCACAAGCTGACCACGCTCGGCGTCGGCAAGGCGCCCGGGCAGGGCTGGGCGTCCTTCCTGACCGGCGAGCCGGCCCCGGCCCCCAAGGGGGTGCCGGGCGCACCGGCCACCAAGTCGTAGCCCGCGTCAGGCCGTTGCGGCGACGCTCTCGCGCAGGATGAAGTCGGGGTCGACCTGGGAAGCCAGGTCGGCCCCGGTCTTCTCGTTCCCCCAGCTCTGTGCGTTCCGCAGGTGGAAGTGGACCATCTGGCGCGTGTAGCGCTCCCAGTCGCGGGCCGTGTACGTGGCGTCGGCGGCGGCCTGGAGTGCTTGCAGGGACGCCCTGTTGGCCTCTTCGAGGAGGTCGAAGCGCGGCGGGCGCCCCTTCTCCATCGCGCGCACCCAGTCGGAGTGCCCGACGGTCGTGAGCAGGTCGTCCCCGACCTCGGAGCGGAGGAAGTCGAGGTCGTCCTCGCCCTGCACCTTGTTCCCCACGACCTTCAGGCTGATGTCAAAGTCCTGTGCGTACTCCTTGTACTGGCGATAGACCGAGATCCCCTTGCGCGTCGGCTCGGCGACGAGGAACGTCACGTCGAAGCGGGTGAACATGCCGGACGCGAAGGAGTCGGAGCCCGCTGTCATGTCGACCACCACGTACTCGTCGCGGCCGTCGACCAGATGGTTCAGACACAGCTCCACCGCTCCCGTCTTGGAGTGGTAGCAGGCGACACCGAGGTCGGCTTCGGTGAACGGCCCG
This sequence comes from Streptomyces sp. KL116D, assembly GCF_030766975.1. Taxonomy (NCBI): domain Bacteria; kingdom Bacillati; phylum Actinomycetota; class Actinomycetes; order Kitasatosporales; family Streptomycetaceae; genus Streptomyces; species Streptomyces sp. KL116D. Next base: position 209,300 of record NZ_JASERH010000126.1, read on the forward strand.
GTGACCATCAAACGCACGGCGTCGCCGTCGAGTTCCACACTGCGGGCGCAGGCGTCGTACACCGGATTGTTCTCGCGCACCCGCAGCAGCCGCGAGCCCTCCCCGGGGGGAGTCGTCTTGATCATCGTGTCGGCCGAGGCGATCCGCGGGTTCGAGCCGCGCAGATAGTCCTTGATGAGCGGCAGCCGGGCGCCCATGGCGGGCAGTTCGGCGGCGACCTCGTCGTCGAGCCCGAGCGCGGCGCCCAGGTGCTGGTTGATGTCCGCGTCCACGGCGACGACCGGGGAGCCGGTGGTGGCGAGATGGCGGATGAACAGGGAGGACAGCGTGGTCTTCCCGCTGCCGCCCTTCCCTACGAAAGCGATCTTCATGTTCACTAAGGGTAGTGGTGAGGTCACCTTCCGTGCCCCGTCGACGTGAAGAAGACCACTCCTTCGTGGGGCGGCGCCCCACGGCCCGTAATGTCGTACTCATGAGTACGACAGCCGATCCCCTCGCCACCCTGGGGACCCTGCCGGGCGTGGCCGACTCCGTGGACTCCGTGCGCAAGGCCGTGGACCGCGTCTACGGGCACCGGGTCATGCGGCGCCGCAGCACCGAGGTCACCTCCGAGGCCGCCCTGCGCGGCGCGCGCGGCAGCGCGGCGCTCTCGGGTGCCGACTGGGCGCTCGAAGAGGTGCGCAGGCGCAGCGACTTCAGCGGCGGCGACGGCGACGCGGAGGCCCGCACGGTCGGCGCGGCCCTGCGGCTGACCGCGGAGGCGGGTCAACTCCTGTCCATCTGGCGGCAGTCGCCCCTTCGGGTGCTCGCGCGGCTGCACCTGGTGGCGGCCGCCGCCCAGGACGACACGGTGGGCCGGCCGCGCAAGGCGGGCGAGCCGGTCGACGAGCCGCTCGTGGAGCTGCCGGTGCCGGACGCGGACGAGGTCGCGGGCCGGCTCGACGGGCTCGCGCAGCTGATCATCGCGGGGAGCAAGGCGCCCGCCCTCGTGAGCGCCGCCGTCGTGCACGGCGAACTGCTCGCACTGCGCCCGTTCGGCTCGCACAACGGGCTGGTCGCGCGCGCCGCCGAGCGCATCGTCCTGGTGGGCAGCGGCCTCGACCCGAAGTCGATCTGCCCCGCCGAGGTGGGCCACGCGGAGCAGGGGCGCGCGGCGTACGCGGCGGCGCTCGAGGGCTACGTCTCCGGTACGCCGGAGGGGATGGCCGCCTGGATCGCCCACTGCGGCAAGGCTGTCGAGCTGGGCGTCAGGGAGTCGACCGCGGTGTGCGAGGCGCTGCAGCGCGGCGCTGCCTGAAAGGACCCCGAACAGGGTTGCGGCGGTACGAGTTCTCGTACCGCCGCTGGCATGTCCACCGGGTTACCAAGCGTCCTCGAAAAGTTGCCCATCAGGTCGGGAGCTTCGCCCGTCACCTGGTGCGGCTGGCCCGTAATCGACGGGTCGACGTCGCGTGGGTGCCTGGTGTTCATGCTTCGGTCCGTGGGGCCTTGGTTGCGTTTGAAGGTGATCCTCTCGGATGTCCTTGGTCTCGCGGGCCGTTGACTCCTTTGTACTCCTCCCCTGAGGGAAGCGGAAGCCCTGGCTGCACTTCTTTACTTTTAGGTTCAAACACGGGTGAAACGGGCGCCCGTGTGGGGGGAGTCAGCGGGAGGCGGTGAGGGCCCGGCGCCGGCTGGCGTACCAGACCAGGCCGGCCGTGGCCGCCGCCGCACCGACCGCGGCCGCCGCGACCAGGGCCGGGCGGGACGGCGAGGAGAGGTTCGGCAGCCGCTGCTTGAGCCTGACCGGCTTGTGGAAGTCCAGAATCGGCCACTCGCGCGCGAGCGCCTCGCGGCGCAGCGCCCGGTCCGGATTGACCGCGTACGGATGTCCGACGGCGCTCAGCATCGGCAGGTCCGTCGCCGAGTCGCTGTACGCGTAGCAGCGCGCGAGGTCGTACCCCTCGGACAGCGCCAGCTCCTTGACGGCCTCCGCCTTGGTCGGCCCGTACGCGTAGTACTCCACCTCGCCCGTGAAGCAGCCGTCGTCCCCGACGACCATGCGCGTGGCGACCACCCGGTCCGCGCCCAGGAGCTCACCGATCGGCTCGACGACCTCCGCGCCCGAGGTCGAGACGATGACGACGTCCCGGCCCGCGGTGTGGTGCTCCTCGATGAGGGACGCCGCCTCGTCGTAGATGATCGGGTCGATCAGGTCGTGCAGCGTCTCGGCGACGATCTCCTTCACCTGCTGCACGTTCCAGCCGCGGCACAGCGCCGAGAGGTACTGGCGCATCCGCTCCATCTGGTCGTGATCGGCGCCGCCGGCCAGGAAGACGAACTGCGCGTAGGCGGTGCGCAGCACGGCCCTGCGGTTGATCAGCCCGCCTTGGTAGAACGACTTGCTGAACGTGAGCGTGCTCGACTTTGCGATGACCGTCTTGTCCAGGTCAAAGAACGCCGCTGTGCGCGGCATCGAGTGAGCCATGGAGTGGGTCAAGGAGTGGTTTTCCACGAGCCCGAGCATAGGCGCCCACCATTCGGCGTAAGCTGGGGCGCGTGGGTTTGCCTGAGAAGGCTCTCGGGTACACCATGGAAGTCACGGATCGTTCGCGACCGTGCTAACCCGGTCTGGCTCCTCCCCCCCCGAGTCGGACCGTGGGGACGACCCCCGCTCTCCCCCCCGGCGGGGGTCGTCGCATGTCCGGACCCGTTTTCGGGTCCTTTTTTGTTGCCTCTTCGCCCCTGATTCCGGGTCCGCGGGCCGCTGCCCGCCCGTCGCCGATCCGTCACGGTGCGTGACCGAAGGGCTGCTCTGCGGAGGTTCGGGCCCTGTCCCCAGGGCTCACCGGTATGGGGCACGGGGATATTCACAACCCTTCTCGCGTCCACAGTTATTGACCAAGATCCACACGATTTCCGGGATCGCTGCACGGTGATTCCGCACGCGAAGTCCGGACCGGCGTTCATGGCCGGTTCGTTTTGGCCGACACGCGAAGGCGCGGCCGGTATTCGGCGCTTCGGCGCCGGCGACTTCGCGGTGCGTCGGATCGCCCGCGCCGCGGGCGAGCGGGTCGAGAGGGGGACGGATCGTGACGGGAGCCATGGCGTGTGACGCGCGGGGCGTGCGGCGCGCACCGCTGATCGTGACGGAGGACGTGGGACTGCTGGACGACCTGCTGCGGCTGTGCGCGGCGGCGGGCGTGCGGCCCGAGGTCGGGCACGGGGCGCCGGAGGGCAGAGGGGGCTGGGAGGCGGCTCCCCTCGTGCTGGTCGGGGACGATGCCGCGGGACGGCTGCGCGGGGTGCCACGGCGGCGGGGCGTCGTCCTCGTCGGCCGTGATCAGGACGATTCCGGGGTGTGGAAGCGGGCCGTCGAGATCGGCGCCGACCACGTGCTGATGCTCCCGGACGGCGAGCAGTGGCTGATGGACCGGATCGCCGATGTCGTCGAGGGCGTGGGGCGGCCCGCGCTGACCGTCGGAGTCATCGGCGGCCGGGGCGGTGCCGGGGCCTCCACGCTGGCCTGCGCCCTGGCGGTGGCGTCCGCGCGGGCCGGGCGGCGCACCCTCCTGGTCGACGCGGACCCGCTCGGCGGCGGCCTGGACGTGCTGCTCGGCGCCGAAGCGGCGGACGGACTGCGCTGGCCGGCCTTCGCCCAGTCACGGGGGCGGGTCGGGAGCACCGCCCTGGAGGAGTCGCTGCCGCGTCTGCACGACCTCAGGCTGCTCAGCTGGGACCGCGGTGACCTGGCCACGGTGCCGCCCGAAGCCGTACGGGCGGTGCTCGCCGCGGGGCGGCGCAGGGGCGGCGCCGTCGTGGTGGACCTGCCGCGCCGGGTCGACGCCGGTTCGGTCGAGGCACTGGCCCAGCTCGACCTGGCGCTGCTCCTGGTGCCACCGGAGCTGCGCGCCGTCGCGGCGGCCCGGCGGGTGGCCGGCGCGGTGGGGATGGTCGTGCGGGACCTGCGGGTGGTGACGGCGCCCGTGCGCGGTTCGGCAGAGCTCGACGCGGACGAGGTGGCCCGCCTGATGGGGCTGCCGCTCGCCGGTGAACTGCCGCTGGACAGCGGGGTGTCGGCGGGGCGGGCCTTCGGTGCGGGTGCGGGTGCTGGATCCGGTGCGGGGCCGGGTTCGGCTTCCGGTTCGGGATCGAAGCCGAGGTCGGGGGTCGGGCCCGGACCTCGGCTGGGTGGGCCGTTGGGGAAGTTCTGCGCCGGGTTCTGGGAGCGGATGCCGGCAGCTGAGGGAGGGGGCGTATGAGTGCGGTGAGGGGGCCGGTGGCCCCGGCGGCGGGAGGCGTCGCGGGTGCGGTGGTCGGCGCGCGGATGCTGGACGGCGTCCGGCAGTGGCTCGCGGAGAACGGGGCGGAGGCGACACCCGCGCGGGTCGCCGAGGCGCTCAGGGCCCAGGGCCGGATCCTGGGCGACGCGGAAGTCCTGGGCGTGTCCGGCCGGTTGCGGTCCGAACTGGTGGGCGCGGGCCCGCTGGAGCCGCTGCTCGCCGACCCCTCGGTGACGGACGTCCTGGTGTCCGCGCCCGACCGGGTGTGGGTCGACCGGGGCGGCGGCCTCGAACCGGCCGACGTGTCCTTCGAAAGCGCCGCCGCGGTACGGCGGTTGGCGCAGCGCCTCGCGGCCGTGGTGGGGCGGCGCCTGGACGACGCCCGGCCCTGGGTGGACGCGCGGCTGCCCGACGGGACACGGCTGCACGCGGTGCTGCCACCGATCGCGGTGGGCTGCACGTGCCTGTCCCTGCGGGTCGTCCGTCCCCGGGCCTTCACCCTGGAGGAACTGGTGGCCGCGGGGACGGTGCCGCCGGGCGGGGACCGGGTGCTGCGGGCACTGCTCGACGCGCGGCTCTCGTTCCTGATCAGCGGCGGCACGGGCAGCGGCAAGACGACGCTGCTGAGTGCGCTGCTCGGGCTCGTCGGGCCGCGGGAGCGGATCGTCCTGGCCGAGGACTCGGCCGAGTTGCGGCCGGAGCACCCGCACGTGGTGCGGCTGGAGGCGCGACCCGCGAACCAGGAGGGGGCCGGCGCCGTCGCCCTGGACGACCTGGTGCGTCAGGCGCTGCGGATGCGGCCCGACCGGCTCGTGGTCGGCGAGGTGCGCGGCGCCGAGGTGGTCGCCCTCCTGGCCGCGCTGAACACCGGGCACGAAGGCGGCTGCGGCACGGTGCACGCCAACGCGGCGAGCGACGTCCCGGTCCGGCTGGAGGCGTTGGGGACGGCGGCCGGACTCGACCGTGCGGCGCTGCACAGCCAGTTGGCGGCCGCGGTGTCGGTGGTGCTGCATCTCGTACGGGACCGGAGCGGGCGGCGCCGCGTCGCGCAGGTGCACGTCCTGGAGCGGGACGCGGAGGGGTGGGTGCGAGCGGTCTCCGCGCTGGA